>NZ_JBHTCO010000008.1:0-933 GCF_042665295.1 Scopulibacillus cellulosilyticus | reverse complement strand
TTGGAACCAGCCGCCGAAGGTGGGACAAATAATTGGGGTGAAGTCGTAACAAGGTAGCCGTATCGGAAGGTGCGGCTGGATCACCTCCTTTCTAAGGAATATATGATGACCTTAGCTTAGCTTGGCATTTTTGTTTGGTTTTGAAGGTGCAATCCTTTAAAATATAGATAAAATATATAAAGTGTTTGGGCCTGTAGCTCAGTCGGTTAGAGCGCACGCCTGATAAGCGTGAGGTCGGTAGTTCGAGTCTACTCAGGCCCACCATCCAAACCTTTATTACGGGGCCTTAGCTCAGCTGGGAGAGCGCCTGCTTTGCACGCAGGAGGTCAGCGGTTCGATCCCGCTAGGCTCCACCATATTAGAAGTGTGATGTGAGAGGTTAGAAGTTAGAATTCTGCTTATTCACAGATGATATACTTTGTTGAACCTTGAAAACTGGATAGCGAATATATAGACAAGATGCATCTCGATTGGTTTGTATTTACAAACCAACGAAGCTCATAAGACTTGTCAGAACCAAATGGTTATCACAAGTTTAAAAGAGGTTTGTCAGAATCAAGGCATTCGAGGAAACACAGTGAATCATCACCGGAGTGTACAAGGTACGTACATGAGGATGATGATGAACGAAGTTGACGAAGAAGGCCGCAGATTATCACAAACCGAATGGTTAAGTTTTTAAGAGCGCACGGTGGATGCCTTGGCACTAGGAGCCGATGAAGGACGGGACGAACACCGATATGCTTCGGGGAGCTGTAAGTAAGCTTTGATCCGGAGATTTCCGAATGGGGGAACCCACTGCCCCGAACGGGCAGGAGTCATATCTGAATCCATAGGATATGGCAGGCAGACCCGGGGAACTGAAACATCTAAGTACCCGGAGGAAGAGAAAGCAAATGCGATTTCCCGAGTAGCGGCGAGCGAAAAGGAAAC
>NZ_JBHTCO010000007.1:0-135783 GCF_042665295.1 Scopulibacillus cellulosilyticus | reverse complement strand
TTCCACAAACGTCACTCCGAAGAGATCTGTTTGCTTCCCGCGCTCGACTTGCATGTATTAGGCACGCCGCCAGCGTTCGTCCTGAGCCAGGATCAAACTCTCAATAAAGTTTGGATGCGAACATCCTAATTAAAGCTGTTAAACAGCAATACTTTTAATCGTTATGATCCTTAGCTATTTTAAATTAATAGGTTGGTTACCCAATTAATTACGCTTGGCTTTTGTTTAGTTTTCAAGGTACAATCTGTTAAACATTTCATCCGCCGCTTAACAGCAGCTTTACTATTATATCAAGTTGCGAACATCTTGTCAACAACTTTTTTTCATTGCGCTTTTGCTTCTTTCAAAAGCGACGCAATTAATAATATCATCATAGTTTCATAATGTCAATATGTTTTTATAGATCCGGTAGATCAAAAGTTTTATACTTTGGAATATATGGTGGGCCTGAGTGGACTCGAACCACCGACCTCACGCTTATCAGGCGTGCGCTCTAACCGACTGAGCTACAGGCCCATTTAAATGGGACACCATGTAAATTAATGGAGCACCACAAGGGTACAACTGATATGATCTCGCAAAGATGCTTCGCAACGAAGTTTCGATCATAAACTAATGGAGCACTCTACGAGCACAACTGATGTTAACTCGCGATGATGTTTATCGACGAAGTGTCGTTAACAAATTAATGGAGCGGGTGATGAGAATCGAACTCACGACCAGAGCTTGGAAGGCTCTTGTTTTACCACTAAACTACACCCGCATTTTCACATAAAACATTAGTTCCTCTGGTACCGGCGGTCGGCGCAGAACCCATGAATGCCGAAATTACAAACCGATGCATTAACAACTTCGTAACAACCGCCATAATGAGTGGCAGGGGTAGTAGGAATCGAACCCACACTGGAGGTTTTGGAGACCTCTGTTCTACCGTTAAACTATACCCCTATATATATTAATGATGGAGGGGGACGGATTCGAACCGCCGAACCCTGAGGGAGCGGATTTACAGTCCGCCGCGTTTAGCCACTTCGCTACCCCTCCAAATTTATGGCGGAGGAAGAGGGATTCGAACCCCCGCGGGCCGTTAAGCCCCTGTCGGTTTTCAAGACCGATCCCTTCAGCCGGACTTGGGTATTCCTCCGTTTTGGATGTTGGACATTAGATGTTAGATTCAAAGAGAATACTTCGAAGCCAGTTCAATCATTCCAACTTCTTACTTCAAACCTCTAATTTCTAAACTGGTGGAGCCTAGCGGGATCGAACCGCTGACCTCCTGCGTGCAAAGCAGGCGCTCTCCCAGCTGAGCTAAGGCCCCAATATGTTAATGGTCGGGAAGACAGGATTTGAACCTGCGACCCCTTGGTCCCAAACCAAGTGCTCTGCCAAGCTGAGCTACTTCCCGTTTTTGAAGATGGCGCGCCCTGGAGGATTCGAACCCCAAACCTTCTGATCCGTAGTCAGACGATCTATCCAGTTGATCTAAGGGCGCAAGTGATGCCGAGGGCCGGACTCGAACCGGCACGATAGTCACCTACCGCAGGATTTTAAGTCCTGTGCGTCTGCCAATTCCGCCACCCCGGCGTTCTGGAAATTGGATGTTAGACGTTCGAGGTTAGATCCCTTTGTATTAATTCGAAGCAAGACTTTATTATTCTAACGTCTTACTTCCAACCTCTAACTTCTAGAATGGTGAGCCATGGAGGATTCGAACCTCCGACCCTCTGATTAAAAGTCAGATGCTCTACCGACTGAGCTAATGGCTCATTAAAAGGATGGCGGTCCCGACCGGATTTGAACCGGCGATCTCCTGCGTGACAGGTAGGCATGTTAACCACTACACCACGGGACCTCATTTATTAATTTTATATTCCTGTACTGAAATACAAATAAAGATTCTATTAAATATGGTGGAGGATGCAGGGCTCGAACCTGCGACCCCCTGCTTGTAAGGCAGATGCTCTCCCAGCTGAGCTAATCCTCCAAAAATCCGCCTGGCAGCGTCCTACTCTCACAGGGGGAAGCCCCCAATTACCATCGGCGCTGAAGAGCTTAACGACCGTGTTCGGGATGGGTACGGGTGTGACCTCTTCGCCATAGCTGCCAAGCTATTAGGTTAATCATTCAAAACAGCAACTCTATTAAAATATCATATTATTTATTTAAAATCAATACGTTTTTTAATCTTTCTCGTTTACTTTATCTAAACGACTTACTTTTTTATGAAAATCCCATCTTTATTCATAACTATAGAATCCATTTTGATCGATCAAAGAACGGATGTTTCCTCAAAGGGAACATCCGCTGTTTTATAATCATATTGATAAAGTGAAACTTCCATCAGTGGGGATTTTGTTCATCCCCCACTGATGGTTAGCTGAACAAATCGGGGTGTTATCGTCCGTTATCTCCCGCCTAAACTTCAGAGCTTAAACTTAAGTTTTAAGGCGGGAGTTTTACGGACGGTTGTACCGGGATAAATCCTATACTATAAACCTTAATCAGCTCACTCAAAGTTATCCTCAGCAAGAATATAATTCACATATGCTTTTGCACTTTCTTTTATCTCTTCGTGAGTTGCAGTATACGTTCCATTGAATATAAAGGCCGGTAAAAATTTAGTCCCTATTAAATGACTAGTTGCTTGGAATGGTTTTAATAGTTCGCTCATGGAGTAATGATTACTTCCGCCAGCTTGGTATTTCTCTTTTGCGCTTCCGGTTGATACTGCTAAAATGAGTTCTTTATTATGCAAATTATCCCCATTTGATCCATAAGCCCAGCCATGGGTGAGTACTTCATCCTGCCATTTTTTGAGAAGCGGCGGAGAGCTGTACCAATAAAATGGAAACTGCCAAACGATCCTATCGTGTTCTTCGCATAACCTTTGCTCTCTCTCAATATCAATTTCTTCGTCAGGATATTGCTTATAAAGTTCATGAACAGTTATATTAGGATGCTCTTTTAATTCTCCAATCCAAGTTCTATTCACAATCGATTCTTCAATATTTGGATGAGCTGCAATGACTAATACCTTCATTAGTTTATCCCCCATGCATAGATTTAGTTTCTGTAATTAGTTCAAGATTGTTTCCCCGCGAGATTCATAAAATCTTCGATGAAGCTCTGTATGCGCTTTTTCAATGCCTGGCTGGAATTGGATGATCGCATGACGCCGTGTTTCTATAACCCCTGCAATAGCCGCATCAATTTTTTCATCAGCGTGGTCCGCTAGAGTGTTAAGTTCCCGTGCAATCGCAAGTCCAGCCACTGTTCCTTGAGCCCTGGCCACCTTAGCACTTTCAACTCCTGTGATATTGCCTGCTACATATAAACCAGTAAGATTTGTCTGCATAAATTCATTATGCAAAGGAACATGCCCTCCGAGTTCAGGAACATAGCAGAAAGAGCAACCCGCAACAGCGGCAAGTTCGGACAATGGTGTGAGACCGCCTGCAATACAGACAAAATCAGCAGATACTGTTTTTTCCGTTCCGGATACAACCTTCCCAGTTGCAGAGATTTCAGCAATGCGTACGCCTTCTACTTGATTTTCTCCGAGTATTTCAAGAGCTGTTTTACGCAGTTGAATAGGAATATCCCACATTTTAAATCCATTTTTCGGATACAAACGTGCACCAAGCTTTGGGCTTACCCATTTTCCGCCAAATCGTATTAAAGGTGAAGGGGCCAAGTGTGATAATCGTAAAAGTGATGCCATCATCTTTTCCGGATTTGCGGCATTCCCTGATACAAGACTCGGCTGCGGAAGCAATATACTCTCAATGTGAACGCCGCATAATTGCAGTTCCCTCGCAATCGCAACGGAGAGTACATTAACACCGATAATGACCCCTTTCTCTCCAGGTTTCACACGATGCACATTCCCCATGATCTGAGCTGCTCCAATCGACATGACACCCGGAAGCGTCCATCCCGGAACAGGAATAGGCGTTTCCGATGCTCCTGTAGCAAGTAAAAGACATTTAGACTCGATTGCTTTATCAGTAGTATATACACACCACCCATTCTCCAATTTTTTTAAATCATACACGGATACGCCGCATTTGATATTTACCCCAAGTTGAATGGCACGTTCATAATGTTTTTGTGCTTCGGCAATACCGTTCACCCACTTGCCATCAGGTTCCTCGTGCAACTGCCCCAATAAACGTCCGCCAGGCTTTACGAACTCGTCTATTACACACACTTCTAATCTATTTTCGGCAGCGGAAATGGCTGCGCCTAACCCGGCTGGGCCCGCACCTACAATCACGAGATCAATCATAATTTTCCTCCTTTGAGAGGGTCTGGGAGAGATATGCCTGATTCAATTCTCATATTGTTTTCTACTGGAGTTAAACAAGCACGAACTGTATTTTTGCCGTTAACTCTTACCCGGCACTCAAAGCAATGACCAATATTACAGTAAATCCCGCGGGGAGTCTTCTTGTCCTCATGACGGCGCAAGGTACGAACCCCGGAGGCAAGCAATGCCGATGCAATTGTGTCTCCTTCATAAGCTTCATATTGTTGGCCGTCAAAATAAATCTTAACTTCCTTTTGTTCCTCAAGGTTTCCTAAAACCGGATGATGATTAACTCTCATTGAATTCATTTTGTCTCTCCTCCCAATACGCCAAATGAAACCGGCCGGACGGGAGGACGATAGCTGAGTGACACTTCATTAGAAACCGGCGATCCGCCCAATTGCTCAACTAATCGATCGATCATACCCCGGCAAGTCCGTCCCCCGCAAGGCCCCATCCCTGCGCGGGTTCGTAACTTTACCTCACGTGAGGAACATTGAAAACGCTCAACCGTTTCTTTAATTTCTTGCAACGTGATTTCTTCACATCTGCATATGACGGTTTGATTTTCACTCATGGGAATTCTCCTCCATTACTTCTAGAATAACTTGATTAAATGAAATCCTATCATTTCGTCCAATTGTATAAGGAACTATCATTTCTTCATCTAAAGGTTTCTGCTTAATCTGGTATGAGGTTACAGTTATAAAATAAAGAGACATCAACATTCATTCTGTGTAAATAGATGTGCGACCAACTATTTTTTACGCAGAAGAGAACGTTTGATGTCTCATACGTACAAAGTAGCACATCAGAAGATATGATGCGGTGCTTATGTGTTTATATGCTACGTTTAACCGAATCTATGTTTATTTTCTAATTTTAGATAAAACCATGATATGGTTTTTGGCTGGCAGCGTAATTAGCCCATTTGATCATGGTAATAAAATCAAATACCGGAAGTTTGACAGCCCTTTGAATATCAGCTGCATACGGCGGTAAATCACTGCATTCTAATAGAATTGCTCCAATTTCAGGGTTTTCACTTACCATATTGACAGCTGCATCCACGACTTCTTTTCTCACCTTTTCGTTATCAAAAGATCCTCTGCTCTCAATGATGGCTGAAAATTCGGGCAACCTGCCCAAATCTCTTACTACACAAATACTTGGATCATCTATACCGCAACTTTTAAATAAGTTTGACGTAATGCCATGAGCATCCGCTGTCAACATACCAATTTTTTGACTAGGTTTTAAGCCTGTCTTAATCCAAGGTACTTGAACAACACTTGACAGATAAACCGGAATATCAACAGCCGCTGCTACTTTATCCTGGAAATTACCAAAAAATCCGCATGCCGCGCATATGACGCGTGCGCCTTCTGCTTCAAATGCCTTTGCCGCTTTTATAATATCATCCAATAACGAAGGATCACCCGCATGGATTCTTTCCTGATTGCAATCAGGCACGACTTTAAGCCTTACAGGAAAGTCATAGGTTGATAGATTGGCAACGTTTCCGGGCAAAACAGGGTACCAGCATTCATCCAAATAAAGTATTCCAACTGAATATCCTGCTATATACTGGCCTTTTTTCATGGTAATGACAGTGCTTTCACTTTCTTTCCCCAAATAGCCATATTCCCGTTCATTAATCATTTTAGAGTTCAATGATGACCGCCCCTTATAGTTTCAAAGAATACATATGTATTCTCTGAAACCATTAATCTGATTCAATTCACATATAAGCTCTCTTACACTAATGATTGATCCAGTGAATTCACTTTATATCCTAACTTTAATAATTCTTCTTTAATCTTGGTTTTTATCTCGTCATTAGGTTGTGTTAAAGGCTTTCTCACTTTTCCACCTTTTATCCCAATCATGTCCATGCCTGCTTTTACCGGACCTGGATATGGATTACCTTCCGCTTCCATTAAGTCATAAATACCCGATAATTTTCGATTCAAATCACGTGCAGCATGCATATCGTTCTTCTCAACAGCAAGTTCGTAAAGCTTGACAATTTCCTTAGGAAGCAAATTGATAAGGATTCCAAAAGCACCCTGTCCTCCAATGGAGAAAGTAGGAAGGATAAAGTGTTCTTCACCGGTAAATACAGAAAAGTTATCAACTTCTTTCGTCAAAGCAGCAACTTGACATAGGTGAGCAAAATCTGCAGATTCTTTGACACTTACAATGTTTTCTTCTTGACTCAACTCATAAATCATTTCGGGCGAGATGCAAACGCCGGTTGCTCCAGGATAATTGTAAATGACGATTCCGACATTTGATTTTGCAGCTACTTCCTTGTAAAATTTACGAATGCCTTCTTCACTTGTCTTATGATAATAAGGAGGCAGAACCAGTCCCCATTTAGCACCGCATTCTGCAGCATAATTGGCAAGTTCGATTGTATCCTTGGCAGTAGAGCATCCAACACCTGCCATAACATGTACTCTCCCTGCGGCATATTCACAGCCAGCCTTGATTAAACTTTTACGTTCCTCTAATGTCATAACATGGTATTCTCCTGTTGTGCCTCCAACCAGTACACCATGGACGCCGCTTTCGATTTGAAAGTCGATGACTTTCTTATACGCCTGAAAATCAATCGTTTCATCATCATTGAATGGCGTGATTAACGGTACAAAAATTCCTTTTGGTATAATACTCATCATTTATTCCTCCTATTATTAACCTATTATTTTTTATTTACATTCATTAGTTTCAGATATTGACAGCTTGACTTTTCTTGTATCTCGAAAATTTCAGTTTATCAATGTTAAAATCTGTTGGTTCACCCGTAATAAGTTGAGCCACCATCCTTCCGGTGATAGGAGACATACTAATGCCGTCTCCTTCATGGCCACTGGCAATAAAGAATCCAGGCACTTCTTCCACTTCTGAAACAATAGGAAGGTGGTCTTCAACCCAAGGTCTTAATCCAGCATAGGCTCTTATGCAGTTAATTTCTTTTAATACCGGCAAGAAGCGAATGGCTCTCTCTGCAATTGCACGCATCACTTCGACTTCTGAACTAATATCAAACCCTTTAAAGGCCCGGTGTCCCCCTACTAAAAAGTTATTTGCATCTGTAGGCTCAATCGTAAAAGCTACATTATGTTTTTCAACTAATTCACTGACATTTCTTTTAAAGTGGATATCTTCAAATTTAGATAACATATATCCGAATTCATGAACTTTTTGATTGGCCACTTTTAACGGCGTTTTCTCAGAGATTAAAACCATGCCTTTTCTTGGCTTAATCGGAATATGAACACCTGCCATTTCTGCTATTTTGGGTGACCATACACCGGCACAATTAACAATCCTTTTTGTTTTAAAGGTGCCCCGGTCAGTTACGACACTTTCAACCCTTCCTTTATCATCCAGTGTAATATTCTGCACGGCATGATAGTCATAAACTTTCAAACCCAGCTTTTTTCCTTCTTCAACAAACGCATAACATAATTTATAAGGGTTCATGGATGAATCGACTTCTGTCCATATCCCTCCTGCCAAATCATCGGCCAAATATGGTTCAATGTCCCGCAATTCATGTCTGTCAACCATACGCATATCATAACCATCTTTAGCTTGCCTGGAAACATAATCTCTAGCGATTTCCAGCTCTTTATCTGTTTCGCAAACATATAAACTGCCTCGTGAGTAAAATTCAAAATCAACCGAAAATTCTTTGGCTAATTGTTTAAAAAGCTGGATGCTTGCAAAGCCTATTTCCGTATCAATACCCGGCTTTTTATCACAAATTAATGCGACAGCGTCACATCTGCTCGAGGTGCCTGATGCGACACTGCCTTTTTCAATTAAGGCAACCTCAAGCCCCTTTTTTACCAAATGGTAGGCTACGCTAGACCCGATGACGCCAGCACCAATGACAATCACATCAAAATTTCTCATTTGTAATCCCCTCTAGTAAATAAGGTTTCCCTGCTATTTCCCCTTAAAGAATCCTGATGGTTCTACCTCAAGGTTTACGTTAATTTGCTTCGTTTCCAAATACTCTTCAAAACCATAGGTTCCTAAGTCTCTTCCGATGCCGCTTTGCTTGTACCCGCCCCAAGGTGCTTCATTAAACGTTGGATGATACGTATTGATCCATGTTATTCCTGCACGTAACCCGCGAATCACACGATGCGCTTTAGCGCCGTCATTCGAGAACACAGCACCGGCCAAACCATAAGCTGTACCGTTCGCTAATTCAATGGCTTCTTCTTCGGTTTTAAAAGTTTGAATCACTAAAACCGGACCAAAAATTTCTTCCTGAACAATTCTCATGTCAGGTATTGTATCCCCAAAGATCGTAGGCTCAACAAAATAACCTTTTCCAAAATCGCCACGGGTAATTCGATTGCCTCCGCAAAGCAAAGTGGCTCCTTCATTTTTTCCAATTTCAATATAATCAAGAACGGTATTCATATGGTCTTCTGAAACAAGCGGTCCCATTTCAACACCTTCTTCCCAGCCTGGACCAACTTTGATCATCTTGGCACGTTTGACTAATTCAGGAACAAACTTTTCATACAGACTTTCTTCCAGCAATAAACGTGAGCCTGCTGAACACACTTGGCCTTGATTTGCAAAAATCGCAAATAATGCATAATCAACTGCTGTTTCAAAATCCGCATCCGCAAAGACGATATTAGGAGATTTTCCGCCCAATTCTAAACTTATCTTTTTTACTGTATCAGCTGCCGATTTCATTAACCTGATTCCTGTATCAGTACCGCCGGTAAAGGAGATTTTATCCACATCAGGATTGGATACTAATTCTGCCCCAACCTTGCTTCCGGCACCCAACACCAGGTTAACGACACCAGGCGGAAATCCTGCTTTATCAATAATTTCAAACAGCCGAATAACAGAAAGCGGTGTATGTTGTGCCGGTTTCACTATCACTGTACAACCTGCGGCAAGGGCAGCCGCAATTTTTTGGTTTGCCATGACTAACGGGTAGTTCCATGGGACGATTATTCCTACAACTCCGATTGGTTCCCGGACAACTTTTGCGTCAATGTCATCTGGAACATCATAAGTCTGACCATGCGGTTTTGTTGCCAACCCTGCATAATAACGCAATTGGTTTACAGCATCTTCAACGTCAGCCAATGACTCTCTTAATGTTTTTCCGTTATTCAATGTATCCAAATAAGCAAATTCTTCTTTCCTTTCTTCTAATTTATTGGAAATTTGAAGAAGGAGTTCTGCGCGATGTCTGGCTTTGCTATTCATCCATCCATTGTCATAAAAGGCCTTTCGTGCCGCTTCAATTGCTTTTTTAGCATCCGCTTCTGATCCCTCAGTAACTGTTCCAATCACCTCGCCATTTGCAGGATTAATAATTTCTCTTGTTTGATTAGCTTCACTTAATACCCACTCACCATTGATGTACATTTTTTGAGTCGTATTTTTGCTGATTAAAACTGATTCAATGTCCGCTTTTTCTAAAATCATGACTGTCACCTCTTTATATATTTTAAAAATCCCAAAATTGGGAATTTTATAAATACCAACTGATAAACAAATGAGCTTCAAATAAATGTCTGTTCAAAATTAACTATAGCTTCATTCTATTAATCCCTTACTTTCCATAAATTATTGAACTGCTTCTGCAGTCTTACTTTCTTTTGGTATATCTTGTTCGGTTTCCCTATATTCTTTTTCCCAAAAGTCTGCTCCTTTAATTCCTAGCTTTACAGGTTCAAATACAGGATTTTTCCCTGCCTTTCTCTGCATTTCATAGTCCTTTAATACTTTTAATGCTGTTTTTGTAAGGAGGAAAATGACAATAAGGTTTACCCAAGCCATCGACCCCGTACCTAAATCCCCCATTGCCCATGCAGTCGCTGCAGTTTTAACACTGCCATACAATACAGTGGCCAGTAAGATAGCTTTCAATAGATGATTTGGCCAAATTGATGTTATTCTTAAATGATGTCTAATAAATGCAAGGTTTGTCTCTGCTTTATAATAATAAGACACAAGTGTTGTAAAGCAGAAGAATAATAGAGCAATAGCCAAAAAGGCGGCACCAAATTTAGGGAAAACGGAATTAACTGCAAGCTGTGTATATAGAGATGGTGCTACGTTGCCTAGCTTATCAGTAATAGGCGCCATCCCTTCCGGTTTCACATCATACATTCCTGTAATAAGAATCATAAATGCTGTTGAGGTACAGATTGTAAAGGTATCAATGTAAACAGAAAGCGCTTGTACCAAACCTTGTTTTGCTGGATGCGATACCTCTGCGGCGCCGGATTCAAAAGTTTCGCTGCCTAAACCGGCCCCATTGGCATAAACGCCTCTTTGAACGCCCCATGCAACCGCTGAACCCATTAACCCGCCAAAAGTCGCATTTAAATGAAAAGCACTGGTAAAAATTAAGGAAATAACACTCGGTATGTTAGAAAAATTCAAGGCAAGAATGATTAAGCAAACGATGATGTAACCAAGAGCCATAAATGGAACGATAATCTCAGCAGATTTTGCTATTCTTTTAACACCGCCAAAAATAATAGCTCCCAGCATCATTGCCATGAAGATTCCGGTTATGGCTGGTGATATTCCAAAAGCGTCTTGCACTGCTAATGAAACTGTATTGGCTTGTACACCCGGCCATAAAATACCCATGACAAGCAATGTCAGGATTGCAGATATAATGGCAAACCACCTTAGTTTTAATCCTTTATCAATATAAAAAGGCGTACCCCCTCTGTATTCACCATCAATTTTTCTTTTATATACTTGAGTAAGAGTTATTTCGATGAACGAAGTAGCACTTCCGAAAAAAGCTGCAAGCCACATCCAGAAAACAGCACCCGGCCCTCCCAACGAAATTGCAGTAGCCACACCTGCTATATTACCGACGCCAATTCTGCTTCCCAATGACATCGTTAATGCTTGAAAAGATTTTACTCCAGCTTTCGAACCCTTTCCCTTAAACGCCAGCTTTATCATTTCTCTAAAAAACCTTACCTGTACGAAGCGAGTGAGAATTGAATATATCAACCCTAATCCTAAAAATAAATAAACTAATATCGGACTCCAGACATAACCATTTAACCAATTAATAATGTCGTTCATTGAAATCCTCCTAATCAAAGAAAAATATGGGTTTCACATTCAAAGCAAATGGCAGCGGTTACTTTTCAAATATTCAAAACATAACTTATATTTTCAGTATACTTCAACACTTAACATGAGTAAAATGAACATTTATAATGAAATACATGAGATAAACTAATACATAAAGGAGAATAAACATGACACTTAGCCGATTTGAAGTCTTTTACGCTGTCGTTGAATCAGGGAGTCTGACAAAAGCCGGAGAAATGTTAAACTTAACACAGTCCGGTATTAGCCATGCCATTAATAGCCTTGAAACTGAATTAGGCTTTTCTCTACTCACCCGGGGGCGATCGGGCATTCATTTAACAAATAATGGTGAACGTATGCTTTCATATATTCGTGACATCTTGATCTTAAATGATAGAATGAAGCAAGAAGCAGCTGCAATAAACGGATTAGAGACAGGTGTTGTGAGAATAGGGACATTTACAAGTGTCGCTGCACAATGGCTGCCCCATATTATTAAACAGTATCAAGATAACCATCCCGGAATCGTCGTGAAATTATTTGAAGGTGATTATTCCACCTTAGAACAGTGGATTTCAAATGGCGTCATTGACTGCGGTTTTCTTACTTTACCAGTACCGAAAACACTTGAATGTCTTCCTTTAAAAAAAGATAAAATGCTTTGCATTCTATCAGATCAGCATCCCCTGCATACACAAGAAAGAATTGCTTTTAAACAAATACAAGAAGAGCCTTTAATTATGCCAAAAGAAGGTTGGGACAATGAGATTAAGCAAATTTTTAAAGAAAACAATATAAAACCCCATGTGAAATTTGAGGTATCAGATGACCAAGCGATCATTGCTATGGTACAAAATAATTTAGGCATCAGCGTCCGGCCTGAAATGACTTTATATAATATTCCTGACAACGTTCGTATTCTAAATTTAGAAAACGATTCTTTTCGTTTTATAGGTATTGCTGCAAAACCTAATATGTCTCCCGCCGCTAAAAAATTTGTTGATTGTGTCCGCTCTTTGTTAAGTGACCACAATTTACTGGACTTTTAGCATCTTACCTTAACCTCTTCATAAGAATTTAGAACGTCTTGTTTGAAGTTTTGAGCAAAAGTCTTAAGTCGTTTTCATATTTTTAACAAACGGTCTCGAAGCACGGATACTATCGGAGGGAAAGAAATGAAACCATACGCATTAGGGTTTCAGAAGATTAATAAAACTCAACTTTTTCTCGTCGGAGGAAAAGGGTTGAATTTAGGGGAACTATCGAAGATTTATGGAATGCAAGTGCCAGAATGGTGCTTTACGGTCTATGGTAAGAATCTGCTAGATAAGAATCCATTTTGATCAATTTTTTTCAAAATGGATTCTTTTTGTTTGCTGTCTAATAAGGGGGAACTGCTCCCCTTTTATTTACAAATCAATACCTTTCTTATTAATCAATTTTATTTAAAATCTTCCCGAGAAAACGGGTGGTTTGCTCTGCAAAGGGCGGCTTTATATTTGTAATAAAGTTCGCAAAATTGACAAACTATTATTCTATTTGTACTATTAGGAACAAAGAACTAATTAAAGGAGCTGATAACCATTAGTAAAACAATGACGATTAAAATTTAAAAATTCAGCTATTTTTTTAGTTCCTAAGAGAATAATCTAGGAACATCGCCTCACCCGGGATATGTATCCCGGGCAAGTCCGCATTACATATGGATTTACTTTTCAACTGGAAATTGGACATTACCATAAGATTAAAACTTAATAGACGACGGGAGTTATACATGATGAGAAAGCTTAAAATACCTCTATTACTCGCGATTATTTTTGTCATGAGCCTTTTTCTTTCGGCTTGCGGTAACTCTGAAACTTCTAACAAACAAGAGAGTCATTCGGATAATCAGGGTACAGACCAACATAAACTCGCAAAAAATCAGGTCCTGAATTTTTACGATGAGGGCGATATTTCAACCATGAATACACTTCACGCCACTGACGGCATATCGTTAAGAGCGCTTGAAGAGGTACAATCAGGATTAACAAGAATAGATAAGGATGGAAAGATTATACCTGATATGGCGTCTGAAGAACCTAAGATAAGTAATGATAAAAAGGTTTATACGTTTAAGATTCGTAAAGATGCCAATTGGTCAAATGGGGACCCAGTCACTGCTCAAGACTTCGTATACGCATGGAGAAAGGAAGTCAGCAAGGATACAGCCGGAGAGTATGCTTATATTTTTCCAGCTGCCGGGATAAAAAATGCAGCAAAAATTTTAGATCCAAAAGATCCGATGTACAACAAAGTGGACAAGCTTGGCGTTAGGGCGGTTGATAAAAAGACATTACAGGTAACGCTTGAAAGACCGACACCTTATTTCTTAAGTCTCATGTCATTTCCATCATTTTATCCTTTAGATAAGAAGATTGTTCAGAAGTTTGGAAATAAATACGCGACAGAGCCGAACAAAATGGTTTTCAATGGTCCGTTTATTATGACAAAGTGGGACCATGGCGAGGGCTGGACTTTTAAGAAAAACCCAGATTACTGGGATAAAAAGGATATTCATTTGGATAAGGTTTCATATAAAGTGATTAAAGATATGTCAACCCGTGTCAACCTTTATAAGACTGGAAAACTTGATTTCACAAGATTGACAACAGATTATATTACCCAGTTCAAAAATAGTAAGGAGCTGCATACCGGTGCCCTTATTCCAAGTATGGCATTTCTCCGTTTGAATGAAAAGGTGCCAGCATTGAAAAATGATAATATTCGGGATGCCATATACAACGCCATAGATAGAAAGAGCTTGGTCAATGATCTGCTCAAAGACGGGTCTTATCCAGCTTATTATTTTGTTGGAAAAGATTTTGTGAAGTTTTCAAATGGGGATGATTTCCGTTCCGCTTATCCAACGATTAACAAGCATTCACTTAAATGGGCAAAAAGCAAATGGGAAAAAGGGTTAAAAGAGATAAATAGGAAGTCTGTAACTCTTAATCTACTCTATTCTTCAAGTTCATCTGATCAGGAGATCGTCACTTATATCAAAAACCAACTTGAGAAAAATTTGCCTGGCTTGAACATAAAAATAAGTACGCAACCTGTAAAGCAATTCGACAAATTGGAGGGCACCCAACAATATGACATTTCCTTGGCTAACTGGGGACCTGACTACTATGATCCAATGTCTGACCTTGATATGTGGGTTACTGACGGTGAATTTAACAGAACGGGTTTTTCAAATAGTCAATATGATAAGCTCATAGAAAAGGCAAAAGAGTTAGGGGCAAAACCTGACGAACGTCTAAAAGTGATGCAGAATGCGGAAAAGATATTACTTGAAAAAGCACCGATTGTACCGCTTTATCAAAACTCTATTGCTTATTTAGAAAAACCTTATGTAAAACAAATTGCCATTAATCGACCTGGTCCAAAACTTGATTGGACATATGCTTATATTCTTGAACATTAATTTGTCTTAAGATTAATGAGGTTAGCCGATTAATAAATATTGAAGAGTCAACAACCACAGCGTGGAAGTTGGCTCTTTTAATCTAGAAAAGAATCAAATGTTTTTTGTCCGCTATAACGATGGAGATAACTGTGACGGGGACCTCCTTTACATATCCTGTTTCTTGTTAATCACCCCATAGTTTCTTCTATTTCTTCGTAGATTGATTATGAATATAAAATAATTAACAAAGGCGAGTATCTTCTTCATTTGTCCAAAAAAAGATGACTTTAAAGTCATCTCATACACCATGCCTTAAATTTCTTCTTCCCATGCTTCTTTTCCACTTGATAATCTTTCAAATAAGAAATCATAAAAATTTTCAGCTTCAATCATATCATATCCCTCAAGTTGATCCCATGATACAACTGGACACTCACCATTTTGTAATTGACTTGTATCCAGGCAATATAACACTATATCAATGTCCTCAATGACTATTAATTCCTTATCTAATCCCAGCTCTCTATATTCTTTTGTAGTTTCTATTACCCAAGCCTCATTTAGATTTTCTATAAGCTTTTCTACACCTAAGATATCAACCCCATATAAACCACCACTACCATAATTCAACAAAAACCACTTATAGCTGTTTGGTAAATTTACTTGCAACTCATTTTCTAGGCTCTTTACTACGTTTTCATCAACCCTACCAGTAAAGAAACCTGCATCCTTATCTTTATTTTCTTTTATTATTTTTTCTACCTTTTCTTTACTAATTTTTTTCATCTCCTTTTAATTACGTACTTTTTTCAAAGTCTTTAGCTCGCCATTTCAAGTATTTTGATCTAAAATTTGCGTATTGCTTTGTTAATAGAGGGTTCCTCCGGAAACTTCCACCATTTTCAACAAGTCCATGTAATATTTCTGTATATTCTCTATGTAATATTTTTGGCAATTCTACCATTGAACCAGGTTCTCTTTGAATTAAATGATGAAGTTCAATTACGTTCCCATCTTTCCTATACCCGCATATTCCGGTTGCAAACCCTGCGGTAGTCGGATATCGCCAATCTTTTTAACAAGCTTGTTTACAAAACTGAGAGATTGATGTTTTATAGCTTGATATGTAGTTCAGAAAGCGTTTTTGATAAGATCCGGATGTAGTACATTTTTAACCCCTTTTACAAGTTTTGTTGCTTTTTCACTCTTTGCTAAAAGTTTAATACCTTTTATTTCAGGAAGTACTATCAAGGCACAAGACAAAAGGCTGTCACCAAATCGTATCTTTTTACCGGTTACAGGATCGTACTCTTCATAAGTTCGCTCCACATCATGAATTGGTAGAATATCTGCAGTTAAATTCCAAATATGACCTAATGCAGTTTCATCCGCACGAAACTATGATGTTGTTCCCAATCGTTATCCTATTGACAATATTCAGGTTTTTTGCTATATTTTAATAGGTTAATAATAATGCAATTGACATTTCGTACGAAAAGCATTTTCTTAATAATGAAAGTAACCCTTTCATAGTAGTTAAGAGACACTAGCTTTTCCATTAGAAATGAGGGGAAATTTTATCCTTTTATTCTATGGAAAAGCTAGTTTTTTTATGTGTTTTTAAAGGTGGATGAAAAAATTATAAAGTAAGTAATGAAGAAAGGAGGTGGGAATGCAAATAAAATTGCAAATATAAATGTAAGCGTTTTAAAGTATCGGTATTATAACAAATGTCAAATTGCATTTATATTATTCAAATATTTCCGGCAATTTACTTGGAGGTGTAAAAGTGATGTCAGATGATTATAAAACAGATGAATTGGATCCCGTTATTTATAAAAGTCAATCGAAAAAGGCTGCGATTGCAAGTACTATAGGTACAACTGTTGAATGGTACGATTACTTTGTATATGGTACAGCTTCTGCAATGATTTTACCTCAACTTTTTTTCCCAGGGTCTAATCCTTATATTGGGACTTTAGAATCATTTGCGACTTTTTTCTTAGGTTTTCTCGCTCGTCCGATAGGTGCTGCGGTTTTCGGGCATTATGGAGACAAAATTGGGAGAAAAGCTACTTTGATTATTACTTTATTACTCATGGGCTTTAGTACAATGCTTATTGGGTTAATGCCTACTTATGGAACGATTGGCTTTTGGGCGCCATTAATTTTAATCATTCTCCGTGTTATACAAGGCATCGGTGTTGGAGGTGAGTGGGGAGGTTCAGTTTTACTTTCGATGGAATGGGCAAATAAGAAAAAGCGAGGATTAATGGCTAGTTGGCCACAGATGGGGGTAAGCTTCGGTCTTTTTCTTTCTTCCGTTGTTTTTACGTTATTTATTAATATCACTGGCAATCACTTCAATACATGGGGATGGCGTATACCCTTTTTACTTAGCAGTGTGCTTGTAGTCATTGGGTTGGTTATTCGCTTAAGTGTTATGGAAACACCACATTTCCGTAAAGTTCAAGAGGAAAAGAAAATTGCCCGCCAGCCTTTAATTGAAGTAGTTAAGAATAACCGGAGAGAGATTATTTTATCGACATTATTACGTCTTGGTGAAAATGCTCCTTTCTATATCTTTGTTACCTTTGTTATTAGTTATGGAACGGAACATTTACACATGGGTCGTCAGTTTCTTGTTAATGCAACAATGGCAGCCTCGCTCGTCTCGCTTTTTACTATACCATTTTTCGGATATCTTTCAGATATTATCGGCAGGAAGCGTATGTACATGATTGGAGCAATTTTGACATTATTGTGGGCGTTCCCATACTATGGACTTCTCAACACTTCTATTCCTGTTTTAGCCATTATTGCAGTTATATTTTCTTTGATTCCTCATGATATGATGTATGGTTCACAAGGTGCCTTAATCGCGGAACTTTTCCCCGCAAAAGTACGTTATAGTGGCGCATCATTAGGTTATCAGCTTACTTCTATAATAGGCGGCGGACCTGCTCCATTAATTGCAACCTACTTATTACACACTTATGGTGGATCAGTTACTATTAGTATCTATGTGATAATTACTGCCATTATTTCAATCATAGCAACAGCTTTAGTAAAAAACCGTTCAAAACAGGTAGATCTGCAGTACGAAAGACGGGAAATTTCTAGGTAATATTATTACTATTTTTCCTTACTTTAAGAGGCCCCTTTCCCAAAGATTATATTTAATTACGTGTAGAGATAGTCTTATTAACTACTTCATCCTTCAAATATCTATATTTTATCCTTTTATTTCAATCGAAACTAATAAAAAAAGCAATACTTAAGGGTATGTGTCACCACATACCCTCTTAAACTCGCTATAATCTAATGACCAGTTCTTACTAGATATGTCATCCTACAAACTTAATGTTACGACCTAGGCTTTGTCACTCAGTTCACTCTACAAAAAATCCGATCCTTCAAACCATGCAGGGATACCTGCGGTTAACACGGCTGTAAGGTGACACTCGGCTAGTTCATTCTCCGTTGCACCACATGCTTTAGCACCTTCTGTATGGATCCTTACACCTTCAGGATAACGTTCAGAAGTATTAATACCAACCAAAACTAACTCTTTAAGCTTACGTGGAACAATCCCTTGATCAGCTAAATTAGCATTTCTTAAATTCGTGTAATGAATCAGTGCATTAGGATGATATTTTGCTAAATCTTCTACCCACTTGGGCTCAGTCCCGAACTTGCTCCGATAATAATTTAAGCATTCACTGATACTTTCAAACTCACTCTTGGCCTTTGTTGGCTGCTTTACTAAATTATCTTTGGTTTTCCCGTTCGCATGCATATAATTGGACGCAAAGGCCAATGCCTTAATCCCTTCTAGCCAGGCCGGCAGCCCGCGGGAAAGAACACAAACCGAGAGAATTTCCGCCAACTCTTCTAGGCTTGTACCAGCATCAACCGCACCTTGTGTATGATAAATCATACTTCTTTCATAACGTCTTGCCGCATTGATGCCTACAAGAATACATTCCTTATCCTTTCTTGAAAGTGCACCATCCTGCATAACAACCTTACGCAGTTGTGTATAGGCCTCAAAAGCATCGGGCGTATAGTCGTTCATCTTTTGCGCCCAATTTGGCACTTCCCCATAAACTTCTTTAAAAAATTTAATTGCATTTGTCAATTAATCATCGCCTCCAATAGAACTATTATTTAAATGTAATAACCGTTTTACCAGGTGCCCGGTCTAATGCGTTTTGAAATCCTTCCTTTGCCCTTTCATAAGGAAACACACCGGAAATTAATTTTCCAAAAGGAAATTCCGGTTTAGCAGCATAGTCTACGGTCTTATGGAGACTTTCATTTGTTATACCGTAACTTCCCTTAATTTGAATTTCTCCTCGGACAACTTGATCCATTGGCAAGGAAAAATCTTGACTTGAAATACCTACTAAAATAATTTCGCCACCCTTTTTCAAAATTGAAATGCCTGTTTTCGGAACCGAATGGTGTCCGGAACTATCAAACACGGCATCATATCCAGAAGGGTTAACATTAAGTAAATCCCCTGCCCCATTTTCACGTAAAATGATAATTTCATCAGCTCCTAGTTCCTTAGCCTTTTCCAATCTTTGTTCATCCCCCGTTATTCCAGCAACAACAAGTTTCTTTGCATTGAGTCCGGCAAGA
The DNA here is from genome assembly GCF_042665295.1 of Scopulibacillus cellulosilyticus. Classification (NCBI taxonomy): domain Bacteria; kingdom Bacillati; phylum Bacillota; class Bacilli; order Caryophanales; family Sporolactobacillaceae; genus Scopulibacillus; species Scopulibacillus cellulosilyticus. Next base: position 116,254 of record NZ_JBHTCO010000007.1, on the reverse strand, counting down.
ACGCTAACAATTGCCAAACCGATCGGGCCCGGTCCAAAAACAACAATCGATTTTTCATCTATCTTTTCTATTTTTTCTGTTGCAGTTAAACCAACGGCAATCGCTTCTAAAATAGATGCTAATTCATCGGTAATATTATCTTCGAGAAGAACAACATTTGACTCGGGCACAACTAGGTACTCTGACATACCTCCATTCCGCCTAAACCCATATTGCAAAGATTTAGGCGGCCTTTTTTGGACATAGAATTCCCCGAAGTCACAACGATTTTCTTCCCCTCTCAAGCAAAATTCACAATGACCGCATGGCATATATGGATTTATAATAACCCTTTTCCCAACAATTGACGCATCAGATTCTTCACCTACTTCGACGACTGTTCCCGAAATTTCATGGCCAAAAACAAGCGGGTATTGAATCCAATCGTACCCCCCGTGACCCGCATACATGTGAAGATCACTGCCGCAAATACCAACAGCCGATACTTTTACGATAACGTCGTTTTTCTTGACAACACCTCTATCTAACGTCTTAATTGAAATATCATAAGGTTCAGCTGAATTTTTAACAATTGCTTTCATTCCCCCACACATCCTTTACTTAAAATATTTTTAAATATTGTCGTAATCCTTTGGCCGCCTGCCGCACATAACTTGACTGAACCATACTCTACCAGCCCAACCATTAACGTATGTCCAGATTGAATGTTTTCTACCGCCTTCGCGGCATCAATTACTTTTGTCATATTCTCCTCTTCCTTCCTATTTTCATTTCGTAATAACAAAAAAAGCCTAGTCCACCCCTAGAAAAGATTTACATTCTTCTCTTGGGAAAGACTAGGCAATCTTAATTTAGATGAAAACTTTTTGGTTTCCACAGTCAAGATTTTGGCTTCCCATGCTAAATGTTTGATTATTATTACTTTACCATTCTTCGATGGCGAGTGCACGAATTGGGGAACCTGTCATACCTTTTAAATTAAGCGGAGTTCCCATAAAATAAAATCGATTTTTTGTTAGCTTATCTAAATGAACGATATTTTCCATAATTAAAATGTTTCTACTTAATAATTTTAAATGGATGTCCCGACGCATATTTTCATTGATATCTGCGTTTGGGAGATCTAGGCCAATAGCTTTAATTTTATTGTCGATAACCCAGTCCCCGACGGTTCCGTCCAGTGACTTACAATCGAAATAACCTTCTTCCTGCCACTCCCCTGGCCAGCAGCGGAAAAAGGCAATGTCACCTTCATTAACAATTAAATCATTTTCCTCAATCTTAGCCTCCACCATTTCTCTTGTTACAGGTTGATTCGGGCTTTTATCCGACAAATCGATTAACACTGCTTCACCCATTGTGGCGTCTAAAGGAATTTCTTCAATCGTTAAGCCATTTTTAAAAAAATGATACGGCGCATCCATATGTGTTCCACCATGATCCGACATCATAAATACCTTACTATTAAATCCTTCGCACGGAGCAATATATCTTGCTCTAGAGTTCTCTTGTGTTTCAAAATCCATCATTACAACTTTGGGATGGGAAGGAAAAGAAGTTAACCCATCATATAATAGTACAGATAAATCGACAATTTTCATTAGAGTTCCTCCTCACAATATATTAACCTAGGTATCCCCACGTAAGAATAGCTACAATATAAACAATACCTACCCAAAACATTGAAACAACAGTATAGCCCATTACATCTTTTAGTTTTAATTTCGATAGTGCAAGGGCTGGCAAAATCCAAAAGGGCTGAATTAAGTCATTCCATGCATTACCAAGCATGACTGCCATTGATGTTTTTCCAAAAGAAGCACCAAGCTCTTTAGCAGCATCTATCATAAATGGCCCTTGAACAACCCAGTGCCCTCCCCCTGATGGCGCGAAGAAGTTTATAACGAATGAACTAATTAATCCCCATACTGGAAGAGTCTCTGCATTTGATATATTTACAAAAAGTTGAGAAATCGTCGTCACCAATCCCGAACCGGCCATAATTGCCATAATCCCAGCATAAAAAGGGTATTGTAAAATAATTCCCGCAATTGTTTTAATACCTTCATTTAATTTAGCAACATAGTTAGCAGGATTCCCTAAAAGAATAATACCAAGAAAGAGAATAATAAAGTTAATCATATTTAAATCCAATGATTTACCAGAAACAAAATAATAGACAACATAGACAATACCAACAGCACCTATAAGAAGGCTTAATAAACGACTATGGTTCAATTTATCTGCAAGGGTATTATTAACAAGGACACCTTCCGAAGCTACTGCCACTTCCTTTTTCACCTCTACCGACGGGTCATACTCAATAATGTCCTCCTTATTTTTTGGATGAAGGAGAGCATTTAATATAGGTAATGTGACAACAACAATAATACTTGTGATGATCATTGGAAGTGAAAAAATGGTATGAGACAACGATACAACGCCCATCGCCTTTTCTAACGGATGTCCTGGTGTAGAAATTAATACTGGAATACTTGCTGACAATCCTAAACCATACATTGTAAAACCACTATATGCCGCAGCAATAATTAATGGATAATGTACTCCGTTGACTTTTGTTGCCAGTTTTTTTGCCATAATGCCGCCGATAACGAGCCCAAAACCCCAGTTAAGATAACTGCCGATAGCACCTACCAAGGTTGCAACAATGATGGCTGTTCTAGGTTTATTTACCTTATTAACAATTTTGGTTAAAAACTTGTCAACAATAGGTGCACTCGCTAAAACGTATCCCATGGCTAGAATAACTGCCATTTGTGTTGTAAAAGCAAGCAAATCCCAAAAACCATCCCCCCAAGACTTAGTAGCTGCTAAAAAGCCTTGTCCCTCAACAATCATGGCCAAGATTAACGCAAGTAAGGTTAACCCAATTGCAAAAACAAATGGATCCGGTAAATACTTACGCATTAAGTTTGTAAAAAACTTAGTGACCTTTGTCATACCCCTCATCTCCTTCTTTTATAAATGATTTTTCATCCATTTAGCCAGTTCAAGCAGTTGTGCATTCTTTTTCATTGAAATTTTTTCGGGTTTTTCATTCCAATCATAAAATCCTTTACCAACCTTTAACCCCAGCTCGCCATTTGCAACTTTATCTTCTAATAATGGGGATGGGGTGTTTCGACTCTCCAAATCCTCGTACAAATAACGTGCAATATCGTAATGAATATCTAATCCATTTAAATCACGCTGCTCAAGTGGACCTGTAAATAGCAGCCTCATACCAATGCTGTAACGCACGACTGTGTCAATATCTTCGGCTGATGCAACACCAGACTCTAGAAGTGAAATAGCTTCACGAGCAAGAGCGTGCTGAATACGATTTGCTACAAAACCCGGAATATCTCTATTTATTAGTACCGGCTTCTTACCGATTTTTATAAGAACATTCATCATACTATTAATTGCATCAAGTGAAGTTTTATCCCCTTTCACCACTTCAACTAAAGGGACTATAGCAGCAGGCATAAAGAAATGAGTCCCCATTGCTCTTTCCGGGTGATGTAGAACACTTACAATGTTATTAATAGAAATCCCCGATGTGTTGGTTGCAATAAGTGTGTCATTTTTACAATGAGATTCAATTTTCCTAAAAACTTCATGTTTTAGTGATAATTTTTCAGGAACAGCCTCAATTACAAGGTCTGCATCTGATACTAAGGCAATATTATTCGATGTTTTCAGATTTGTCATGACTTGATTTATATTGTCTTGGCTAAAAAGGTCAAAGCGTGAAAGCAGTTCAAGTTGATCATTAATCTTAGTCTTGGCAGTTTCCAACGCTGCTTGGGACGGATCAATTAAGTTAACGCTTACATTCCTTTGTAAAAATAATTGGGCAATCCCGCTGCCCATGGTTCCGGCACCAACAATTGATACATTTTTTATTTCACTTAGCAATCCTGTTCCCCCCATTTCATGTAAAACACAAAAAAGCTTTTCCATAGAATAAAGGTATAAATACCCTAATTTCTAATGGAAAAGCTTAAGTTTCTTAATTATAATGAAAGGGTTACTTTCATAGTTAAGAAATGGCTTTTCGTACGAAAAAGTATAAATTTGTATAACTTATCTACTTAGATTTTATCAAGAACAAACAATAATTGTCAAGAAAGTTTTTATTTTTTTATTTTTCTTCATTCTTTTCTATTTGCTCGATATATCTCTGACAATTACAAACAAAGGAAAGAAAAACTGAAAGGATTGAGCTTTGTACAATATAGAGTTCAATCCTCAATAATTGCTTATAATATTTGTCTAACTTTATGGGTTTCACTTTAGATTATTTACACTAACATTACTTTCATCCTACAGTCTTATGTCTTCCAACAACTTAGAATAATTGACTTTTGTAAAATCTGTTACATCAAAAACGGGACAGTCCTAGATCTATCTTTTGATCTCATTTATTATGATTTCTAGAAAAAATGTATCACCATAACAAAAAGCAACCCTTTTTAAAGGGGAACAACTATAACACATATTATCAATATTCAGAACAAAATTCCTTTATATATCCCGCGTTAATTCACCTTTATTTATAAAATGACCCGTTCTCTTAAATTTCTTTTCCTTTTTATAGGCCGTTAAATACAAAAGACCGCCAATAACATTTAGAGCCCCAAAAATATAAAATGCCGCCGAGAAACTCTTTGTGGCATCATAGATAGGACCAATAACTAGAGGCGCCAAAATACCAGCCAAGGAATTACATGTGATATAAAAGGCACTAATTGTTGGCGCTCGCTCTTTTAAATCCGGGAAAATTTCCATTGGCAGTGTGTAGGTCTGAGCTATAGCCCATCCATTGAAAAATGCCATAAGCATAAAAGCTGTGACAGAACCCGTAATTGATTCACTCATCATCGCCCAAATGGCACATGGCGCTGCAAGGACGGCGCCTATAACAATGACCGGTATACGCATTTTTTTAAATATACGATCAGTTAATTCGCCAGAAACGTAACTTCCAAATGCCGCCGCTAAAAATGGCAGAGCGGTATAAATCCCTGATGCCATAACCGAAGTGTGTCTAACCAGACTAAAATAAGAAGGCAGCCATTGTAAATCAGCCCAGTACAGGAAGTTAATGAGGAATAAACCTATACCCGTGAGCCAGATTGTTTTATTTTTAAAAATCATTGCCAGTGAAACAGAAGATGGTTTGTTATTCGAAAAGCTTTCCAGTAATTCATTGTCTTTTTGTTGTTCTTTGTTAATCAAATCCAGTTCTTTACTGGTCATCCAACGGTGTTGATTTGGTCTATCCTTAATAAACAAATAAAATAACAAGGCTACGAAAAAACTGATAATACCTGTGACATAGAAGGCGCCGCGCCAATTCCAGACAGATACAACTGCCGCATTTAAAGGCGCGCCAATCACTGTTCCAATCATTAAGGATGCAATAAACAGCCCGGAAATCCTTCCTCTTTCACTAGGAAGCATCCAGTTTTTGTTCAATCCTGTTAATGATGGTCCAAGAACTGTTTCACTCATGCCAAAAATAAAACGGAAAATAATGAGAGGTAGCAAAGCCCAAACGGCTCCTGACAAAATGGAAAATACGCCCCAGCCTAAGGTAAATAAAATGGTAGTTTTTTTGATCCCCCACTTATCCATAATGACCCCAGTTGGAATAGAAAAAATAAAATAGCCTAAGGTAAAAGCGCTGACAGCGTATCCAAATTGTGTGGCATTGATGTGGAGATCATTCATTAATGGTACAGAACTGACAGCAATATTCATGCGGTCAATGTAACAAACAATTCCCAAGATAAACCATACAGTCATAACAAACCAACGAAGGTTCCTCATTAACTTTCCTCCCCTTAAAATGAGTTACAGCGGTTTAAATTAAAAATAAACAAATTAACTGCAAATCTTAGAGAATCTACTGTTCTGTCCATTTTTCTATCATTTGTTTAATTTAAAAATCACCATTCTATTTATACCCTTTCAATCAATACCATGAAGGCGGATTTGAATCTACTAATTCTTGGGTGGTGTATATATTAACAAAAACCGCAGATTGCTGTCACCAGCGTTTTTCACTTCATGGTTGACGCCCTTAGGAATCCAAACGACTTGGTCTTTACTTAATTCAGTTTGTTTGCCATCCATTTCAATAAGCATCTTGCCTTCCAAGATATACATCACTTGTTCAAGATCCGTATGTTTATGAGGATCAGCATGGCCACCCGGCTCCATTTCTCCCACTATGACCTCTGCACCCTTTATACCTTCTACAGGGCCTACTAAACGTTTGTTAAAGGTGCCTGTGTGCCCCGGCGGATAATAAACTTCGACATCCTTTACATCCTTCCAATATGCCATGTCCATTTCCCCCTTATACTTGTCTAGTTTTTCATTTCAACAACAATAACCAAGGCTTTGTGAAATTTTTAAAGCGCCCTCTCTTACTTGTTGAGAAATCATCTCCTCCTGCTCTTGTTTAAAATGTCTAATAGGGATTACACATGTGATGCAGCCAATCACTTGCTGGGAAGCGTCATATAAAGGTGAAGCGATGCCAATCGCACCCGGCAGCCTCTCACCGGCCGTCATCAAATAGTCTTGCTTTCGAACTTTTTCTAACTCTGACCTAACCTTCTTGGCTTCCTCACCATCGATGCCTTCCTCCTCAAAGATCGATGCCACCTCATTCTTATTTAGATGGGCCAAGATCACCTTACCGCTGGCAGCAATATGGATGGGCTGCAATACGCCAATTTCTAATACGTACTGTAAAGGGTTTTGACTATGCACACCTTCGACGAAAGCTAGCTTTTTAAATTGAGAATAATATAATCCCAGATAGACAGATTCGTTTACTGCTGAAGATATTTTTTTCAAGAAAGGCCTTGAAAGACTTTTGAGATCAACTTGGGCAGAAATGATTGAGGACATCCTAATGAGTTCATACCCAACCTTGTATTTATTGGTTACCGGCGATATTTGTAATAAGCCTTCGTCCTTTAAATGGGTGAGAATACGATGGAGGGAACTGACAGGTATATCCATGTATCTGGCCAGCTCATTAACCCCCCATTCCATTTTTTTATCTGTAAAGGCTCTTAAAACCGCGAAAGCTTTTGATATAACGTTGCTGTTACCCGCAGTACGGACCATTTTCATCACCCTATTTTAAAATTCTCCATAACTTAGATGGCGCCATCCTCTTTTAACAAGGCAATTCGATCATCCGATAGTTGGAGTTCATTTTTCAAAAAGTCAATGGTATGTTCACCTAAAAGCGGCGGATGTTTTTTTATTGTTATTGGCGTTTTTGAGAATAAAATCGGATTTCGAACCAATTTTACTTTGCCCAGGCTGGGATGTGCCACCTCATCCACCATTTGCCTTGCTTGAACTTGCGGATGCTTAAAGACATCCTCAATATTATTCACTGGACCGGATGGAACACCTTTTCCCGAAAGCAAGCTAAACCAGTCATCCGCATTTTTCTCTTTCATGACATTTTGTATCTTTTCCGTTAAAACGATTCTATTTTTGATACGCATGGCATTTGTTTTGTAATCCTCGTCTTCCGACCATTCCGGATGACCAAGCGTTTCGCAAAAACGAATAAACAGCTGATCATTCCCGCAGGCAACCATTAGCGGTTTGTCCCGGCATTGAAAGACTTGATAAGGGACAATGTTACCGTGGTCATTACCCATCCGTTTTGAGATATGGTTTGTCATTAGATAACTGCTTGCTACGTTGGCCAGAGCGCTGACTTGTACATCAAGCAGGGATATGTCAATGTGCTGTCCTTCCCCGCTGAAGTCCCTTGATCTGACCGCTGATAAAATACTGATCGCTGTGTATAGAGAGCTCATGATATCAACAACCGGCACACCCACCCGTGTCGGTTCACCATCGGGATGGCCCGTGACATCCATCAGTCCCCCGATCGCCTGCAGGACGGGATCAAATCCGGGTTCCCGGGCAAACGGTCCTGTTTGGCCGTATCCGGTGACAGAACACATAATCAATTTTGGATTAAGCGCTTGCAATTTGTCATAACCAAGCCCCAACCGTTCCATCGTCCCGGTTTTGAAATTTTCTATCAAAACATCCGCCCGCTTGACGAGATCAAGAAAGATTTCTTTTCCCTTTTCGTTCTTAAGATTAAGTGTGATTGAACGCTTATTCCGATTGGCTGTTAAATAATACGTGCTTTCATTTTTAACAAACGGCCACCACTCACGGATACTGTCAGTCCCTTGCGGTGATTCCACCCGAATGACATCCGCTCCAAGGTCCCCTAAAATCATAGAGCCCGCCGGACCGGCAAATACCCTTGATAAATCCAGTACTCTAATATCTTCAAGCGCCTGCTTCATGATCATCACCCCGCCTTTTTTAAAACTGATAAACGCCGCTCATTTGTAACCCCTTTCAAAGATAGGTACTATTCATGATTTAGATAGTACAGCCAGATCACTTTTCAAAGGAAATCTCCGCTTAATTTGATGGCGATTAGCATCTTTCCAACCTAAGGCATCCTCCGCTATCAACACTCTTTGCACATTGGGCGCACCCTCTCCCATATGGAGCATATTGGCATAATTCATGTATTTCATGACAGGATACTCATCCGTTAAGGCATAACCGCCAAAAATTTCATAAGCCGCCCGAGTCGCTTTAGTCGCAACCTCTGAGGCAAAATATTTAGAATGGGCGCTTTCCCGCGTAGCAGTTTCGCCTTTATCTTTCAAATAAGCACTTTTGTATAAAAGTAATCTCGCCGCCTCAATTTCAACTGTCATATCCGCAATCAAGTGCTGGATCATTTGATATTTCCCCAGCGGCTCTCCTTTTAAAATACGCTCGTTAGCATAATCAATTGATAATTCTAAGGCACCCTGGGCAATGCCAACTAACCTTGCCGGGACAGTCAGCCGTCCATAATCAAGCGCATTCATCGCTATTTTAAAGCCCTCACCTTCTTTTCCAAGAAGATTTTCTTTAGGTAACCTATAATTATCAAGAAAAACTTCACAGCTCCGGGTCATATAGCCCAAGCCGCTCATTTCTATAGGCTGTGCCTTGAAACCAGGCCGGTCCGTTTCAATAATAAAGGCCGATATCCCCCGATGACCTTTACTTACATCCGTTTTCGCAAATAAAACGCCATAATCTGCTTCATTGGCAAAAGTGATAAAGACCTTAGAGCCGTTAATCACATAGTCATCACCATCAAGCTTAGCCACTGTTTTCATTGCCCCAGCAGGATCAGAGCCTCCGCCGGGTTCGGTTAAAGCAAACATCCCTATTTTCTTTGCACGAATCAAATCAGGTACATATTTCTGGATCTGTTCGTCATTTCCCCAATTTAGAATGGTAAAGGGACAAGTCATCGATTGCATATTAAAAGCATACCCCAGGGCCGGATGAGCCTTTGAAATCTCCTCACATATGATTGCCAAGTTAAGAAAACCGAGCTCTGAACCCCCTACACTTTCCGGAAAGCAGCTCCCAAAAAAACCTTGTTCCCCCATTTTCCTGAAGATCTCACGAGGAAACTCCCGCCTTTCCTCATAACCCTTAATGACGGGTCCAATCTCTTTTTTCACAAAGGTCCGCACCAACTTTTGGATTTCCCTATTTGTTTCTGTGAGTTCAAAATCCAACTTGTTAACTTCCTTTCCTAAAAGGGATTTTTATTCAGCTTTCTAAAGTCCATTCCACTATTTGGAATAGTATACCTTCATACTGAATGTTAACATCATACAAATAGTTTTTCAATACTGAATTTTCAACCTAAAAGATTGGTTCCTTAAAAACGTCGAATAGACTATTAAAGGGATTTAAAGCTGATTTGGGGTGGTTATCACGTCGGGAAAAAGGTGGAATTAATCATAGGCAGGTGTTTAACCGCGTTTCTTCGAACTGTGTATTGACTATAATAGCATCCAGATTCGTTTATCCATAAAAAAGTTCCCCATTCGTTAAATAGACTTACCATTACGCCTTTATGATTTTTTATTGAAACTGAAATAATTTTTTTATGTGCTTATGGATTCTCCCTAACAATGAACAAAAAAAAGAACACAACAAGTACAATGGAAGCAATCCATTGTTTTGCTGTGATCTCTCTAATTTCTTCTGACAAGATATTAACTTAATTGTTTTATATCAGTTTACCATTAATTAAAAGCGATTGTAACATTACTGCCTTTTCGCGCTAACCGAAATCTCACCGGGTATAGCTTTTAAATGTCAGACTACATCATTTACCTGTCTTGAATACTCCAACAAGCTGCGATTACGCGACTGATAACGTTAAAAAACCCCATTCTTGGAAAACTATATAGAAATTAAATCCTTTACATCAAAGTTAATTCGAATATCATAGTTTTCAGTTATATTTAAATACTTTATTTTAGCTGTTTTTTGTTCTATGTTGAAATACCAGCCTTCTTCGCTTATTTCCCATTTATTTTTATCAAGAAACATAGGAAGCTTTTTATCCCTTAAACTTATCTGAACCGGTGCGATATCCTTGCAGATTAAATCTATCATTACTTCTTTCACTTGATTATTATAATTGCCTTCTTTTTCAAATGTAATTTTAACCCCGTTATCCCTTTTAACAGATATTTCTGTTTTTAAAAATTCACCATTTTTATAGTTATTTGTAAGACCATCATCTTCATATAGGACAAAGCTGGAATTCTGTGATGGCTCTATTAAAAACTTCATCTTTTCAATTTTATCTTTATGAATATTCATTAGATCTTCACTAATTGGAATAATCGAGCCACTTCTAAAGAACATAGGGATTGAATCTAAGGAAACCTCTAATTCAATTGTCTGTCCGCCTTCATATACCTGTTTCGTATTCCAATCAAACCAGGTAATCCCTTCTGGCAGATAAACCCTTCTTGTCTTTTGATCTCTTTCAAGAACGTTTGCAACTAGTATAAAGCTTCCAAACATAAAATCGAAGCTTTCTTCAAGGACTTTTTTATCATGTTGAAATTCATATATTAATGGTCGCATCACTGGTGATCCTAGTATAGAAGCTTCAAACAGCATGGAGTACAAATATGGCACTAATTGATATCTCAGCTTTAAGGCATCTCTTATATAATTTGTGTAAGAAGGATACATCCATGGCTCTGTCACTGTATTATCATTGTTACAAGAATGTATGGAGAACCTGGGTTGAAAAATTCCATTTTGAACCCACCTTACAAATAATTCAGGTTCTGGGGCCGGTCCATAAAAACCTCCTATATCACACCCTTGATTGGCAACTCCAGAAAGCCCCATTCCAAGGATTACAGGAATATTGAACTTTAAACTCTTCCAACTTGTATTATTATCTCCTGCCCAAGTTTGCGCGTAACGTTGAATTCCTGCAAACCCGGCTCTATTTGTTATATAAGGTCTTGCATTTGGATGAACTTCTCCTATTGCTTCCTTGGCCATAAACGCCATTAAATTTGGCATGATCGGCCTTAGAGCACTGACTTTTTTCTTCAAACCCTCAAAATAACAAATAGCTTCTGAATTATTTATTTCATATTCATTGTTGTCATTCCATATAGATGTAATTCCAAGTGAAACTAATGATTCTTTTAAATGCTTTTTCCATAGTTTTCGACCCTTTGGATTTGTAAAATCCACAAATGAAGCCAGTCCTCCCCAATATCGATCAATTTGGGATTTTTCTTCATGTTCATCTTTAATATAAGCTCCTGCTTCATCAAACTCCTTGTATAAAGGGTGGGAAATTAACATACCCGGTTTTATATTAGGTGCGAGAGAAGCCCCCTTCTTTTTCATCTCTTTCACAAAGTTTCCAGGCTCTTTAAATCTGTGATGATTCCAGTTAAATACATATCTCTTCTCATCTTCTCCTGTCGTATACCCAGAAGATAAAAAGAAACCGTCACAAGGAATATCTTCTTCTTGGCATTTATCTAAAAATTGCAGGATAGCCTGATCCGAGTCCTTGTCTAATTCTGTATAATACATAGTTGATCCCATATATCCCAAGGAATATTTTGTAGGCAGCGCTGTTTTTCCTGTTAAATCCGTATAGTTTCTAACGACATCTTTTATTTTTGGTCCATAGATAAAGAACACATCCAGCTCTCCGCCATCCGCGCAAAAATAACTATATTTATTCCAATAACCGCTTCTTTCGCACCCCATATCAAAAACAGAGTCATAAGAATTGTGATAGAATACTCCGCTGGCAATGTTATTCCTATTGTTGAATTTGATGTAAAAAGGAATATGTTTGTAGAGTGGATCTGTGTATTCTGAATCATATCCGATTGTATCTACATTATGCATTCTCATTCTTCTATTTTTCTTATTCAAATAGCCTGTTTTTTCACCAAATCCGTAGAAATAATCTTCGTCATCCATGCAGGAATAATGGTAAAGTCTTCCCAAGTTGTCTTTTACGTAAGATCTTTCTTTTAGATCTGAATGTAATAGATTACCTTCCTTATCTGTGATTTTAATAACAAAAGGTTCTTTATTAATAATAATATTCAATTTTTTTGTTGTTAACAGGATATGGGTATCCAAGTCTTCATATTTAGTACTGACTGGAGCTACTCTCTTTCTTTCCTCTTTTAACAAATCATCCATTTTGTCTTCCCATGCAGTAAAAACTAAAGAATAGGAAGCTTCCTCCTGAAATTCTTTATCAAAAGTACAGCGAACTCTTACAATTTCATCATTTAAGAGGATGATTCTATATTTTGCCGCATTTGTATCAAGGTCTAAATACTGTTCGTAATTTTTGATGGTCAAAATTTTATTACTTACTTTCATTTTATTTTCTCCTTCGAAAAGCAAGTTCTTTTAAAAAATATACTCCAGTATAACTTAAAACAAAGAATACTCTTTTAAACGCCTTTAAGTCATTTTTAAAATTATGAAACTATTTGGTGGTGCAAGGTTTTTCTTACAGCGCCTGGTTCTTTAATAAGCTGTTTAAAGAATTCTTCAATTTTTGTTCCTAAACCGATTTCATATAAGTTAGTGCCAAAAATTTTTTGATTTGATAAAATTGGCTGCAGGTTTGTACCAATTGAATCGGTGTTACCAAATTCGATTTTATTAATGTATTGTTGAACCTCATTCAAAAGTGGATCCGGACTTATGTTCATTTCCTCACCTGCATCATTAATGCCCATCAGGTATCGGCACCAAGCAGCAATCGTTAACGGTATAAAAGTTAAATCTGTTGCGTTAAGATCTTCTCTTTCGACATACCGTTTGATTGTTTCCCCAAAGCGTATTCCCAATTTCTGTGAGGTATCTGTCGCGATCCTCTGTGGTGTATCCGGAATATTTGGATTCGGAAAACGGACCTCAATGACTTCTTTAATAAATTGTATTGGGTCAATGATGCCCGGATCAGTCACAGTTTTCATACCTTCATCATAGCCGAGCTTTTCCACTAGCGCTTTTAAATCTTTATCTCTCATTTCATCGGCAATCGAGGTATAATCAAGCAGGCAGCCAAAGATCGCTAATGCAGTATGAAGTGGATTTAAACATGTACATACTTTCATTCTCTCGACTTGGTCAACAACTTCTCTTTTGGTAAAGTACACGCCAACCTTTTCTAATGACGGTCTTCCATTTGGAAAACGGTCCTCGATCACAAGGTATTCGGATTCTTCCGTATTTACAAATGGAGCAATTGCCGGGCCGTTTGGGCGTGTATAAATGATTTCAGCACTGCCAAAACCTAGTTCTGTTAGTTTTTCCGAGACAATTTCCGAAGATTGCGGCGTAATTTTATCAATCATGCTCCATGGGAACGTAATTTTCGTTTCATCATTGATATAATCGATAAAGCCGTTATCGACAACACCAATTTCCTTCCACATCGAAGCTACCGTCAATACTGCTTCTTTCAGCTTGTCGCCATTATGAGAGAAATTATCCGTACTTACTAGAGCCAGAGGTACTTTTCCTGACTGGTATCTTTCATATAAAAGTGCAGCAACCATTATCATCGCATGGTTAGACTGCATGAGTCCTTTAAAAATGTCATTGCGGACGGACTCTCGGATTTCACCATTCAAATCACGTAAATCATAGCCTTTTTCCGTGATTGAAAAAGTAACTAATTGCAGTGATGGGCTTCGGAAAATTTCTTTTAAACGATCCCAGGACTCGGGACTGTTATACGTAGAAATACTTTCAGCTACGCTTGCGATGACCTCCATATCCAATGTTCCATCCGCTTTCATTACGACGTTTAGACTTAAGTTATGATAAGGATGATAAATTTTTTCAATCGTGCCTGAATTGCCGGAGGAAACCACTATGATCCCCTTATCTATTTCTTTCTTCTCGATTAAATGCTGTTGTAAAACCGAATGGAACGCTCTAAATAAATTTCCTCCGCCGAAATGTAACCAGGTCGGTTCTTTTTCCGTAACTTCCCAGACCTTTTCAAAATCATATTCCGGTGTTTTAATTCCGGTTTCAGCAAATTGCTCCTTTTTTGTTATAAGTTCATCTATGCCTAGTTTTAACAGCATTTACCCCCCCTTTGTTCATGTAACGAATGATTTTCTTTAAATTGAAAATCAAAATAATGTAAAGCATTGTTATATGAGATATCTTGTACAATATGTCCTAACCATTCAAGGTCATATGGGTATTCCCCATTTTCAACCCAATTCCCAATTATATTACACAAAATCCTGCGAAAATACTCATGACGGCTGTATGATAAAAAGCTGCGGGAATCAGTTAACATTCCTACAAATCTCGATAATAATCCTAAATTGCCAAGCGCTTTCATTTGATCAACCATGCCGTCGATATGGTCATTGAACCACCATGCCGACCCAAACTGCACTTTTGAAGGAGTACCTCCTTCTTGGAAGTCGCCCGCGATTGTTGCCAGTGTTTCATTATAATTGGGATTCAGTCCATATAAAATCGTTTTGGGAAGCTCCCCATTTTGATCTAGCTCATCAAGCAATTTTACTAGAGGAATGGCAATTGGCTCATCCTTTATAGAGTCGCACCCTATATTAATTCCAATCTTATGGAACAAACGGGAATTGGCACTTCTTAATGCACCAATATGGTACTGCATTACCCAGTCTCTTTTGTGATAAGCCCTGCCAAGGGCTACAAGCAATTGTGTTAAAAATTGATCTTTTTCCTTTACAGAAATTGCATAATTTTGTAAAGCCTTTTTGACAATAACGTCTAATTCTTCTAATGTGGCTGGTTCAAAAGATACTCTTTCAATGCTATGATCGGATAATTTACAGCCAATCTCATGAAAATAATCCATTCTTCTTTCTAATGCAGCCATAAGGTTTGTAAAGTTTGTAATCTCAATTCCGGTGACAGATCCCAGCTTTTTAACATAATCTACCCATTCCAACGTATTATGAATAGCCATAACAACGTCCGGACGAAACGATGGCAAGACAGTTGTAGCAAAACTTTTATCCTCTTGAAGCAGTTTATGATAACGCAAATCGTCAATCGGGTCGTCCGTTGTACCAATAAGCGCTACATTTGAGCGCGAAATTAGCTTTCTTGCATAAAATTCTGGGCTCTGTAATTTTTCATTGCATCGATCCCAAATTATTTTTGCATTCGATTTTTTCAAAACTGTTTCCACACCAAAGTATCGTCGTAATTCCAGATGTGTCCAATGATAAAGGGGGTTACCAATCAATTTTTCAACAGTTTCCGCCCATTTTTTAAACTTCTCAAAGTCATCGGCTTCACCGGTAATATAATATTCATCTATGCCATTTGCACGCATTGCCCGCCATTTGTAATGATCTTCTCCAAGCCACAATTCAGTCATATTTTTATATTTCCTATTTTCATAAATTTCCTTTGGGTTTAAATGGCAATGATAATCATAAATTGGCATTTCCACTGCATAGTCATGATACAATTTTTTTGCTGTTTCGGTCTGAAGTAAAAAATCTTTGCCCATAAATGCTTTCATTGTTTAATCCCACCTGTTAATTAAGATATCTTTGTACCTCGGAATTCCACGGACAGCATTTCTATTTTTGTTTATTAATATAATACTATACTAATATGGTAGTTTTAAACTCATTATAATGTTGATAGCATAAATTTACAACGCTTTCATATAGTAATTTATTTTCCTTGGTTATCTTGAAAGTCCATTAAGAACCCTTGGCTTTTCCATTAGCACGAGCTGAGACCCTTTAAAAAAGCGCCCCATTACTTGAAATGGATACGCTTTCTTTAATATCTATAGTGATTAGGAACCATATTTTAGATTCCATTTTGTTCTTTGTTGTGAAAGAAATATTATCACTATTAATTAATATTAGACTTTTTAAAATCCTGAGTATGAGTAGTATTGGACCAATATGCCACATTGTTGTTTCCCCAAAGTTTTTCATATTTCCAGCCTGTTAGCGCTTCAACTACATTACGTGTTTCCGCATCCACTGATTTCATTGGACCATTATTTTTTAATCTGTTAACTTCGGCAAGTAAAATTGTATGGTTTTTCTTAGAAAGTTTAAATGTAATGGCAACAATAAAACTAATGACAAGAAGACCGATATTTCCAACAATTAGAACTCCTATAATGGTATGGATTGCTTCAGGAGATTGCGTTGTTGCCTTGTCAACAAATCCGCCAGATGATAAAACAGCACCTACGATGAATGTTGCCAGCGCTGTTGTACTTTTACGAACAAAGGTCATGATCCCAGCAAAAACTCCTTCTCTTCTTTGGCGGGTTACTATCTCGTCCACATCAGGAATAAACGGATAGATATTCCATGGTATATAATATAAGCCGCTTCTGCCTAACCCGATCAGAAAAGCCATTACATATAGAGCTGTTACCATAAAAGATGGCTGTATTAAATATAATGATATAATTCCAGCTACACCAGCAATAACTAACGTATAAGCTACTTTCATTGAATTTGAAGGACCTATTTTAAGGACTAGCCAACCATATAGTGGTGTACATACCATCTGAAGAAAGGCACAAATCGTCAATAAATTAGCTGCAAGAATGGCATCTTTATGGAGAGCAAATACAATAAAATAAACAAATACAGCACTTAATACATCCATCGCGGTAAAGGAACAAATATAAATCAACAAATGCTGGCGAAAACTTTTAATTCTAAACGTTGATGCTAAGCTAAAAAACGGTTTTATGAGAGACTGTATAAAAGGAACTTTCTCTTGATCAGTTATTGTTTCCTCACGATCCCACGTTGTTCTATGTGTAACAAATAATGCAACGAAGAAAATAATTGCGAAAATTAATCCGTTAAAAAAGAAAACTGATGGTGAATTCTTTCCGAAATGTCCAAATAATAAGCTAGGTATATATGTTGCCAAAGTTGACGCTAGTCCTGAATAGACCAGTCTGACAGAAGATAACTTTGTTCGTTCATTAAAATTGTTTGTCATCTCACTCGCTAGGGTTTCATATGGAATTAATATCATTGCTGCAATAAATTCCATAAGAAGATAAGTAATTAAATAATACCAGTAATTCATTCCAGAAATCCACATCAGGGCATAAAGAGCCATTAAGGGCATTCCCAGCAATAAGAAAAATCTCCGCTTTCCAAACTTCTTACCAAGTCTCGTCCTACCGAAACTATCTGTAATATAACCCATAGTCGGACTGGCTATTGCATCTACAATACGGGCGATACCAATAATAGATCCTGCCGCAATTGGGCTAAGCCCACAGAAGGTGGTGTAAAAATATAACATCCAGGCGCTCATTACCGCAAGGAAACCACCACCAAATAAATCCGTTGCACCGTAACCAATAAAGTTTTTCCATGTTAACTTTCTTTTTGCAGATTCCATTACTTTTGCTCCCTCTATTAAATATTATATAAATGATAAAAAATAAAGAAATAGGGTAAACGTTTTCAACGGCTTTTTAAAAGAAAAGGAACAAAAACATTCCTTTTCAGATATAAGATTAGCCTTGAACCACATTTGTTTTCAAAGCAGTTATTATCAAGTTATATCAGACAAGCTGTTTTCCTATTTTTCAACAACACATTTACATCCCAAGCACCTAATAAATACATTGCACCTAATGCACGGTCATATAATCCGTAGCCAGGGCGGCAAACTTCGTCCCAAATATGTCGGCCATGGTCGGGGCGAATATAGCCATCGAAGCCGTTTTCATAAAGGGCATTAACGATCTCCGTAATCGGTAATGAACCATCTTCTACACGGTGGGATGATTCAATAAAGCTGCCATCTTCAAAATGCTTAACATTGCGGATATGAGCGAAAGGAATGCGTTCTGTAAAGGTTTTAACGATATCTACTAAATCGTTGTTTGGATTTCCCCCTAATGAACCTGAACAAAATGTCAGTCCATTGGCAGGATTGTCGACAGCACTTAAAAGCCGTGCGATGTCTTCTTTGTTTTTAACAATCCGTGGTAATCCGAAGATCGAGAACGGCGGATCATCTGGGTGAATCGCCATTTTAATGCCACATTGTTCTGCAACCGGGCAAATTTCTTTTAGGAAATAGGTCAGGTTCTCAAAAAGTTCTGCTTCAGTCACATTTTTATACTTAGAGAATAAGTGCTCCAAATCTTTTAATCTTTCAAGTTCCCAGCCTGGGAGTGTAAAATTATTGCAGTTTTCTTCCATGTTCTTAACCACTTGTTCCGGTGTGAGAGAAAGAACTTTTTTAGCATCGAAAAATAAAGCGGTGCTACCGTCCTCTGATTCTTTAAATAAGTCGGTCCGGAACCAGTCAAATATTGGCATAAAGTTATAACATACAACCTTGATACCAAATTTACTTAAATTCTCCAAAGTTTCTTTATATGCCTCAATATATTTGTCTCTTGTTGGCAGCCCAAGTTTGATGTCTTCGTGGATGTTAACGCTCTCAACAACATCTGTATTCAGACCGTACATTTTAGCCTGATTTACGACTTCTGCAATCCGTTCAACCGTCCAAACTTCACCGACAGGCACATCGTGCAAGGCCCAGACAACCCCTTTAACGCCCGGGATCTGACGAATCTGTTTTAACGTAATAGAATCATTGCCTTTTCCATACCAGCGAAATGTCATTTGCATGCTGTATACCTCCTGTCAATTTTGGTTAAAGTATTCTGGGTACGTGGCTTTTATTTCTTCTTTCTCAAAATTAACTAGTTTAAGGTGTTTTTCCATAAGATCTCCCGCCAATTTCTCATTTTTTTCTACAATTGCCTGAAATATTTCTTTATGTTGAGAAACGAGGAGTTCCCAATCGGTATTTACTGTAAGTCTAAGTAATCGTAATCTATCAAAATGACTATTCATTTTATTAACTATTTTCCATATCCCGCTTTTTCCAACCGATTCGAATAAAATTTTATGAAACTCTTTATCTAATTTAAATAGTTGTTGATATGTGTCTTTACTAAGGCACAGTTCCTGTAAAGCTAAATTTTTCTTGAACAAAAATAAATCGCTTTCATTCAATTGTACACAAGCAATTTTGACTACTGCTTTTTCTATGTTTTCTCTTACGAATCTTGCCTCTTCAACAAGGTCTAAATCAATTTTTGATACAACGGTTCCACTTTGTGGGTAGATTCCTATAAGTTCTTCCTCGGCTAATTTGAGAAAGGCTTCTCTTACAGGGGTTCTACTCACTTCTAATTTTTCAGCAATTTCCTTTTCCAAGATCTTTTCACCAGGTGTTAATTCTAAATTAATGATTTGATTTTTTATTTCCTGGTAAACAAAATCTCTTGTAGACCCTTTTATTCGTGATTTCGTAGGTAAAATTTGAACCATCTCTTTTCAAGAGCAAATATACCTGTTTTTTAATATGGTAATCATACTAGTATGGTAATTTAAGGCTATAAGCGTATAATCACTGTTGAAAATCAATAGATTAAAAACATTTTTCAATTCCTTAAACACATATATTTGCTTTTTTTATTAACTGATTTGCAGCTCTGATCCCTCAATCACTACTGCCTTTTCTTGGGCATCGATACATAATTCAGCTGCTTTAAAAGTGTGTTCTTGTGTCATTGCATTTTCTGTACCATGTAAGCAATCTAAAATAAATTCACCAAAAAACGGAAAACCAACTTTACCTGCTACATCAAAATGTTTTTCACCTTCATGATTTACTAAGTAAACATGATCACCACTTGCATCCCGGGCAATGTCAATATACTTTCTTACTTCAATATAACCTTCTGTTCCCAAAATAATTACACGACCATCCCCCCATGTACCGAGACCATCCGGCGTAAACCAATCGACACGGAAGTAGAATGTAGCGCCGTTATCAGCCACAAGGGTAGCATCACCAAAATCCTGAAATTTCGGATATTGTTTGAAATTGTAATTGGCGATTTTACTATGCACCACCTTTGCGTCTTTTGCTCCTGCAAAATGTAAAAACTGTTCGATTTGATGGCTTCCGATATCGCACAGAATTCCCCCATAACATTTGGGGTCAAAGAACCAATCTGGTCTGCTATTGGCAGAAATACGATGTGGGCCTGTTCCGATAACTTGTACTATCCGTCCAATTGCTCCTTCTTCAATTAATTGGCCGGCAAATACCGCACCTTCTACATGGATACGTTCACTGTATGAAATTCCCCATTTTAATCCCGTTTCTGCAACCTTTTGTCTTGCCTTTTCAATTTGTTCCTTTGTTGTAAAACCTGGTTTATCTGAAAAATAATGCTTTCCATAATTAAGTACTTTAAGACCAAGTGGGCCCCGATTACACGGAATGCAGGCACTGGCAACCAGCTTAATATCGGGATTGTTAAGAATTTCTTTTTCTGAAGAAGCAGCTTTGACTTCAGGATATTTCTCAATAAATGCCTTTACTTTTTTGGGATCTGGATCATAAACAGAAACCAGTTGGCCTCCTGCTTCGATTAAGCCGTTAGACATTGCATAAATATGACCATGATCCAATCCAATTGCTGCAAATTGAAACTCTCCTGGTTCAACGACAACATGCTTAACTGAAGCTTTTGGGGCGTAATTCATACCATTGCTTTTATCCATTTTTCCAATCCTTTCCAATATTTTATTGTTATTCATATTTTCCGCCAACGGTAATTTCATTTTCGCTAAAGTTTTCAATATGAGTATTTTTTTCATAAAAGTGGCGTGCATTTTTTAGAATGCCATCGCGGGTATAAAATGGGCTTTCTTTAATTAACGGAAGTTTTACAGTTTGACCTGTATTTGCCGATTGATAAATGGCAGTAATTAGCTCCAAAGTCTCTTTTCCTTGTATTCCGTCAACAAGAACGGTTCCTTTGCCCTCAATGGCAGATAAAACATTATCAATTTGTCCGGTATGTCCTTCATAACTAAGATTTGGTTGCTGTTCATAAAGCGTTTGCAATTCTTGCTCCAATTCCTCATCCGGTTCCGGAAAACCATTACCTTTTGATTTTGATGCTTCCACCTTCCATGGAACAGATACTCGTGCATTTTTACCCTGGAAAATCAATTGCTGTTCTTCTCCGTGATGGACGACAGAGCTTGTAATCTGAGCCAAGCTTCCATTCGAATAACGGCCGATTGCTATGGACAGGTCCTCAACCTCTGCATTATCATGAGAAGTATTGGTAGATATTGCGGTTATCTCAGCAGGCATGCCATTCATCCAATGGAAAATGTCAATATGATGGACAGCGTGATTTAATGTACAGCCTCCACCTTCCTTTTCCCATGTTCCTCTCCACCAGAGATCATAATAACAATGCCCTCTCCACCAAAAAGAATCTACCTGAGTATGAACAATTGGTCCCATTAATTTCGTATCGAGAATCGCTTTCACCTTCATCATTGGGTTTGTAAAGCGGTTCTGGGAAACAACTGATAAAATTTTGCCGCTTTTTATCTGAGCACTGTTCATAGCATCGCATTCTTCTAATGAGGAAGCCATCGGTTTTTCTACAAGCACATGCTTACCAGCATTTAGAAATGCTACTGAAATTTCCTCATGTGTATACGGGGGGGTACAAACAGAGATTAAGTCAATATCGGAGCGATTTAACATTTCTTTATAATCGATATAAATATCCGCTTTTAAATTATACTTTTCTGCAAGTTTCTCAGCTTTCTCCGGATAAATGTCACATAATGCTACAATCTCACATCTTTCCGGAAATTGTTGATATCCCTTGATATGTTCATTTGAGATTGAACCTGATCCAACGATTGCTACCTTAATCATTCAAGAAACCCCTTTCATATTTTCATTGGAAATATATACATTTTTTAATATGTTAATCATACTAGTATGGTAGTTACATAATGTATTTTAATAAAATCACTTATAAATATCAATAGTTTAAAAAATTTCAATAGTATAAAAAGCATCTTTTCTAATCTATAAATGTATATATTATCCATACAATTATTAACATTAAATTAAAAAAAACGGCATAAACAACTATTACATATGTTCCTACGCTACAGTTTTTCTGTGATAAGGATTATAGACGTCCTAGCTGCTATAGGTTCAGGAGCCACAGCTATAACGACTACAAAAAAAGAACTTTGGGAGTATTTTGAAGGTAATAACGAAATGATTAAATTACTGAAAATTTGTTTTTGTAAATAATAGTAGGCGCCGTAGTTAATGACCCGTTAACAGGTGAAACATTTAAGGTTCTTGCAAAAAAGTCGTGAATGCAGCTGTCCTGGGTTGATTCAATCCGGGAAATGGACCAATCAAAAAACGGTAAGGTACTTCGGCTTTCAGAAAGGTGTCCATCTTATTTTTGAGCAATCCCGGTTCCCCATTAAAACAAGCCATCTATTTTAATACTCCTGATGGACGATTGCCATTCGAAAGGATGGAAAAACTTATGTAGGAACCACTGATACCTTTTTAATGAAGATGCAGTTAACCCAAATATGGCAGTTAGCGATCGCGATTATATTATTAATGCTATTAACTATATCTTTCCAGAAATTCTAAAAGAGAAACTATGAATTAAGCAAATTAGTAATCAACCTTAATTCCAGATATAATTAATATAAAAAAACATATTTCTAATAGTAATAAAAGTATAAGTAAAGGGGAAATTTGTATGGTTGTAAATGGAGTAGTGAATGTAAAAGAATTTGCCTACAATGAAATCAAGGAGCAAATTTTAAATTTAAAATTAATCCCAGGAACTAAAATATCTGAAAAGTCGATTGCAGATCAATTGCAGGTTAGCCGAACACCAATAAGAGAAGCGTTCATAAAATTAGCTCAAGAGGAATTGCTTAAAATTATTCCTCAAAGTGGTACATTTGTTTCTCTTATTAACTTGGACTACGCTAAAGAGGCTAGATTTGTCCGTGAGAACCTTGAAACAGCAGTAATTTTATTGTGCTGTGAAAAAGCTTCAAAAGAATCTTTGTTAAATTTAGAGATGAACATAAAGATACAGGAGCTGTTAGCCAGTGAAAAAGTTGGTTTAGAACAAAAGGAAAACTTTTTTAATTTAGATGAAAACTTCCATAAAGAGTTTTTTAAATTGACTGGAAATCATCGCACATGGCAAATGATGCAAAGTATTACTGGACATTTAAATCGTTTTAGATTACTAAGAACGATGTCTACCTCAAGTTTCGATTGGGATATTTTAATTGACCAGCATAAATATATTTACACTGCTATACTTGAAAAAGATAAGCAAAAAGCAAAGAAAAAAATAGTAGAGCACTTACAGCTTATGTTATCTGAAGAAAGTATTTTAATTAAACAGTATCCTGATTACTTTGAAAGGTAAGCCTTACCTTGCATTCAAACAACGCATATAAATGATCAATCCCCCTTGGTACAATAGATGTATCAATTTAAGGAGGTGCTTTTCATATACTACAACAAAAACTAACCATTGTCCCCATTACATTATATACCGAAAGCGAAAATACTTCTGCAACCAATCCAGCAGTGCTTACCTAATCCTACTTGCACGATCAAAATGGCTAACACTGAAATTTCCTTCTTTAAAGGTATTGATGCTTTTTACAATACTAATTCTAATAAAGGGAAAAATAGCAATGCTGACAATGTAAAGGACAAATAAACCAATAATTCACAAAGAGGATTTGTGTTTCTTACTCAACACACCGTTTTTAAATCCATAATTAAGAATACTAAAAATAAAAATTACTTTTGCAAAACTGCATCTTTTATGCTTTCATAAGATATATTGTGCATTCACTATACTAATTTAGGCACGCTATAAAGCGTGCCTTTTTTCAATTTCTTTCAAAAGCCTGGGGCATTTTTGTTTATAAAGGTGGTTGAGAGGCGTTATATTTTACATTCCAAAATATGTAATGCGAGTGAGATCTAAGTTTTAGGGGTAAGTGTAATCGTTTAAAAGCTACGATGGAAGCATGGCCAAAAAAAGTGGGGATAGTAACGAATCTTTTGATTGATATATAACCTCGAGTACTTGTAATTACATTTTGTTTATGCAAAGTTATTGCCAATGTCTTTTATATGCTATAAACCTTTTTGTTTTATTGTTTTGATTCATTTTTGAATTAAATAAATGTATATCGATTCAAATTAGAATTTTATAATTCATTTTGAATCAAGAACGTAACGTTATGCCGTACTTTTCAAGTAAAAAGCTCCCATACAGGGAGCTTTAATTATCTATTCATCTGTTTTTTTCATTATAGAATTTTAGATTTATTAAATGTTATGTTTTTTAATTCTTTCCATTTAATTAAACGTTTGTTTAAACTCTTCAATTTGGTAGTAAACAATACTTGTTTCCTCGCACCGATCCCCATTTAAAGCGCCCATGTCAGCTTTGTTAACGTAAAAAGAATGGGTAATCAAATTATCAAAGTATAACATTTAAAGCACCTTTATTTTTTACATCTATGGAAAGTCTTAACTCCATCATTCCAATATAAAGATATTAATACTTTAACGTCTATTCATCCTTCCTTATCAAACTTATCTTTTGCTGACTTGGGATAAGCCATATTAAAAAGAGCATGTTTTGGTCAATTTTCCCCAAAACATGCTCTTATATTTTTGGCTAATCTGATTTTTTTATGGGCCCATTTTAATCTAAACCAACAAGACGTGATTTCAAGATTATTTAATTTTTACTAATCCTGCTATTAAACAAGTATTCACGGTTAAAAAAAGCGATAAGGAAGGAACAGAAAAATAGAGCTGCGGCTGTTAGAAAAGTCGTTCGAACGCCGAAAAGATCAGTTAACCACCCTAACAAGACAGAAGAAATGCCAAAGGCTCCATTAAATAAGGTACCGCGGGCAGAAAAAATTTTAGCAAGCCGTTCCTTTTTTGCACTTCGTTGAACAATGGTCGTCTCAGCAACATCACGGGCCATTTGAGGAAGGCCTAATACCAGGGAAAACATCAACGCAATCCATGATATGGAATTCATCCCAAACAGCAATGTGATTACTGTTAAACAAATGGAAGCTAACATCATTGTTTTCCCTAGATTATTTTCTAAATGTTTGGCATAACGATATACCAACAATCCCCCAAGAATCATTCCAGCTAAGAACGAGGTGTTAATAAATCCCCACCAAGCTTCACCTTTATGAAGCGCTTGTGAAACATAGACAAGCAAAATAGCTGCAATCCATACCCCGTTTGCCATCGCTTCCAGAATACTCATCGTACTAATCGTCCGAAGTTGTTTAGATTCCCAGATCATTTGCCAGCCTTCTTTTAACACTGACCATTTTGAACTGCCGTCTTCAGATTTAACAACGCCTATTCCTTTATCCTTAA
Organism: Scopulibacillus cellulosilyticus; assembly: GCF_042665295.1. Classification (NCBI taxonomy): domain Bacteria; kingdom Bacillati; phylum Bacillota; class Bacilli; order Caryophanales; family Sporolactobacillaceae; genus Scopulibacillus; species Scopulibacillus cellulosilyticus. The sequence goes on along the minus strand of NZ_JBHTCO010000007.1, from coordinate 90,433 downwards.
TGAGAGACATAAAGGAAGTTGAAACAATAAATAAACCGAACGTTAACCAAAGGATATAAGGTCCTCCCCATGCTGCAAGGAGTACACTTCCAATCGGCCAAGCGATGAGCTGTGTAACCTGATCAGATATCGCCAGGAAACTATTGACCTTCACAAGTTTCCTTTCCTCAACAAGCCCCGGCACTAACGCATTGCGTGCAGGCATCGCCCATCCGTCCAGAAACGAGACAATAGCAATCAATAAATATATAAGAAACAGGGTATCAAACCCTATATAAGGAGTAAATAAGCATAAAATAAGAAGGATGATCGTTTTTCCGCTTTGCGAATAAAACAATATTGATTTTAATTTATACTTATTAATCATCAGCGGAGCAAGCAGCCCGCTAATCAGAGATGTCATTGTAATGACAAACGGTATTAAAGACACAAGTGTTACAGAGTCAGTTACCTTATAAACGAGCGTGATGAGGCTAACGATGTATAAAACATCGCCAAGATTCGCCAGCATTTGGCCAAGCCAAAGAAAACGAAAGGAAACAACGTTCGTTTGGTCCATGCGTATTCCCTCACTTTTTATTTAATTTTCAAGGAGCATCAAATTAATTTAAAAAGTAAGGGAAATTTACATTGGAACCTCCTGCCAACAGATTTTTTATTATTATAGCATTATATGATACTAAATGGTCGGAAATTTCATGCAATCGAAAACGATCTTTTTAGAACCGAATTTCCCTTCCCAAATCCTCAAAAATGCAGGGCAGAGTTGATACATGATCAACATAATCAATCTCATGCAGAACTTGACAAGCTAACTGCAATTTAATTTGTCTGCTTCCTTTGAAAAATGTCAAAGCATGTTATTATTTCCCGGAAAATTATATCTGCTGTCTCTTTTTAAAGCAATTTACAAAGTCAGCATTAGGGAACAAAAAAGCCGGTTCTTACCACGTTTAGTGTGTAACAACCGGCTTAATTTCTATTCCAAGGTGGGTTGGTTCTCTCAGCTCCACCTTCTTGAAAAAATAACCCAAACGCAAAAACATTATTAACATTTTCACTATTCAAATCTATTTTATATGATTTACTTTATCCACATTATCCACACAATCCACAAGTTTTTTTGGGACCTGACCCCAATGTCATCCGATTTCGTGCAGCTAAGCAAAGAGTAACAGCTTAATATAAGGTTTTATCGTCAGTTTCTTTGTGAGTGATCTTGCTATAATCTTTAACTTGTTCAACAAGTTTTTGAATATTGATGGGTGAAATCCATTTACCAAATGATGAATTTAGTGTATTCTTGTCCACAACTGCTATCCTTTACTTTTGGATTTAGACAGGAATCACCTGTACTTCCATTTGTAAAGGATTTTTTTCTTGTCAAAACAACAAAAAATTAAACATCGTTAGTATTTAAAATCATCAGAACCAATTAATGCAACACTAGTGATTTAAAATATAAAAAAAAACCCTTTATAACAAAGGATTGTCTTTATTAAGAGCCCTCACTTTAATTAAGTTGTAAGACCGCGCCGTTTTGAAAAAGGTTCTTAAAAAATTAGCGTCTTTTACAGTTAAAGGGGAAATTTGTACTTTCTAATGATGTTAGAAATAAGAGGATATGAATAATTATGATTTAAGTGGTTAAGATATTTTTTTTCATAAGAGCGTGAAAGTTAAAATTTGAAATAAAATACTTATCCCACCTCGTTACTTAATAAATCTATTGCCTGATTTTCAGTGATACCTCTAATTAAACCAAGTTCACTTATTAAAATCTTTCTTGCGCTCTCCAGCATCTGCTTTTCACTTGAATTAAGTGATTTATTTTTGTTTATCCGCATTAAGTCCCGTACAACTTCAGCTCCTTCTTGCATATTACCTGTTCTAAGTTTTGCAGTATTAATCTTGTATCTTTCTTTCGCTGAAAGAGTTGTATCGGTTAGACCATGATGAAAAATGTACAATACGTTTTCAAGTGTAGTCATATCGGTAATTAAGCGAATCCGTGATTCGTGTACTTTTGCAATTGGAATCATAACATGCATTTTATTCATTAGCATATTTATTATAAAATACTGCTGTTTCTCACCTTGAATTTGCTTTACTTCTATTGCTTCAATAACTCCTACTCCCTGCATAGGATAAACAATGTAATCACCAACTTGAAACAACTGACCACCTCCAAATTTAAGACATCTTAAGTATACCATACAATACCTAAATAAAAAATTTTATCATTTTTTATTAATAATAGTCAATAAAATTATCTCCTGAGCCGTTTGTAAAAAAACAATGGGGCGGCCGTACATCAGCTCGGTTTTTACAAGATTATAAGTCGTTGATATTCCAAGAGTTCCTGCCCTCGACTACAATATAGATTTTATTTTTGAAATATAGTATCTTTTTATTTCAAATGTGATATAATTAAAATTATTATTGTTGTTCGGATGTAATTAATCATAGAAGAAATAACTTTTACAAGTAATTATCCTCTTGAATGATTATGTGGGAGCAGGAATAGTACAATATAATGTGTGCTAAGCACCTGGAGGAAAAAACATGAACAAAGGTACAGTTAAATGGTTTAATGCAGAAAAAGGGTTCGGTTTTATCGAGGTTGAAGACGGAGAGGACGTATTTGTTCACTTCTCTGCCATTCAAGGCGATGGATTTAAATCATTAGATGAGGGTCAAGTTGTTACTTTTGATACTGAACAAGGTAACCGCGGACCTCAAGCTGCTAACGTTGTAAAAGCGTAAGGATTGACAAGAAGGCTCTTCCTAAAATTAGGGAGGCCTTTTTTAATTCGTCCGGCTTTTTTAAGATAAACCAACAAAAACAATTTACAACATTAAGCAATCTAAGACCAAAAAAACAGCCGGTTTTTACCACGTTAAGTGTGTAAAAACCGGCTTAATTTCTACCATATTTATTTCTAATTTTACTTAATCCACATTATCCACACAATCCATAAGCTTTAGGGGTCTGACCCTAGGAAAGTGATTTAAAAACTTCTTCAATGGCTTTAAGTGCTTCATCTGCATCAGGACCTTCGGCAGTAATCTTAATTTCAGCGCCTTTTTGAATGCCCATAGCCATAACGCCCATGATGGATTTTAAATTAGCTTGTTTGCCGTTGTATTCTATCGTTATGTCTGAACCAAATTGGCCCGCTTGATTGACCAAAGTTGTTGCCGGTCTTGCATGAATACCTGAGTCATTAGTTACTGTAAATGTTTTTTCTGCCATCTTTATTAACTCCTTCATTTTTCATAATTCTACTAATTCTGCTGTTTTCAATAAATCTCTATAAAATAATGGTTGGCTCTTCATCAGTGCCCAATGGATATCTTAATCTCTGAATCTGTCGGACAATATGAGTAAAAGAGCATGAAGGACAATGTTTTAAATTTATAATTAAATTTTGTCCTTCATACTGTCGATGAAGGACAAGTTACAATCGTTGGTCTTATTTTTTGTCCTTCATGTGGCTAATGAAAGACATTTTGTACGGTATAATTTAAAAAATGTCTTTCATCACTTATAACGGGTTGATATTTTATAGTTTACTAGACAAGGAAAAAACTATTCATCCCTTTAAAACATTATAATAGCTGATGACTTCTTGAGTTATTTCATTATCTTCTTCTAACCCGCTGACTTCTTTGAGTACTTGGGAGACACCTTTTTCCTTAATCATGGCTTGGAGTTTGACTGCCTCTTCATCTTCCTTGTAATCAAAAAGCAGAGCTGATGCGATCGCTTTTGCTAGATTAGTATAAGAAAGTCCGGCTTTTTTTGCTTCGGTGGCAGGGCGTACCAAGCGATCATTAAGGCCGAGCTTACGAAGCGGCGAACGTCCTACTCTTATAACGGCATCATTTAAATATGAGTTCTTAAAACGGTTGATAATTTTGTTGATATATTGTTGGTGTTCTTCCGGATCGAGTCCATATTGATGGGTTAAATAAGCACCGGTCTCGCTGAGAGTGGCTTTAACCTGTTGGACAATTTCCTCGTCAGCTAATGCCTGATCAATGGTAAATGATTTGTTTTTCAAATAACCAAGGTAGGCAATGACCGCATGTCCGGTATTAACAGTAAAAAGCTTTCTTTCAATAAATGGCGCAAGGTCCGCAACGATGTCCATCCCGTCAACTGAAGGGATATTTTCCTTTGTTTCCACAACCCATTCATAATAAGGTTCAACGAGAACGTCAAGAGAGCCTTGATTGTTTTGGATTGGGACAATACGGTCAACAGCTGAATTACAAAAATAAACTTTTCCGGTTAAAAGCTCTGCTGTCTCTTGATCCAAATGTTCCAAGACATAACCTTTTAATAAATCTGTTGCCGAGATTTGATTTTCGCAGGCAATAACATATAACTTGTCATCGGTTGATTTAACTCTCTCGGTTAAACCTTTAGCAATCAACGGCGCAATACGCGGGAGGATATTCGGCCCGATAGCCGTCGTTAGAAAGGTTGCATGCTTGATGGCTTCAATTACATCGCTCTCCTGTTTCATGTTATTTAAACCTGAGACATTGGTAATTGTCATCGTTTCTTGTTGATCTGTTGCCAACTTCACTTGATACTGCCCTTTTTCATTTAACTGATTAATGATGTCATCTGCAAGATCAACAAATGTGACATGGTAACCCGATTTTGAAAAAAGGGCGCCTATAAATCCTCTTCCTATGTTTCCTGCTCCAAAATGTACAACTTGGTTCATTCTAATCATTCCTTATCACATGAGTATAAAGATAATCTAAAAAAACTGTTTCTAATTTTTGACGGATCATGTTCTCATCGGCGGATGAAAATATCATGATTGAATCGTTATTTTCAATTAAACTTGTACTGATTAAGCTAACGATTTCTTGTTGTCTGACACTTAATGCTTCAGGTGCCAGCATCAGCAGCAAATTCTTCATATACATGTTTTTCCCGTCCATTCCTTTTATAAGAATGGGCTTATTAACATGTGAAATTTGGAAAATGAGTTCATTGACCTTTTCATGCCTGCAATGAAAAAGCCCCATCCCGGTGTTTGGTATGCCGAGTCCGCCTTTTCTTTCCCTTTCCATTAAAGCCTCAATAATATCATTAGTGTCAGATAAAAGCTGATCTTCTTCAGCTTTCTTTACCATTTCCTCAATGACCTGCCGATGGTTTTCCAGATCAAACCGAAGAACATGAAAATGACGAATCACTGATTGAATGCTTTGTTTAACATCCGCGAGGTCGTCTAATATTTCGGGAAGGCCAAGTTTGTGACTTGTTAAAGCATTGCTTTGCGGTTTTGGTTTTATATAATGTTTTTTCTTCGTTATTTTTTCAATATTATTCGTTATATAGGCCTTAATGGCTTGAATATTTTCGTCAGTCAACAAGGGTGAAACCAAAACATAGTCTATACCGATAAAAGGCAGGCTGACAGTCGAGATGATAATATCAAAACTTCTGAGGTTTTCATGACGCTGGATCTCTTTAATCGAGCATATTTCAACGGCGTCAATCTCAGCGATCTCCTTTTTAATCCTGCTGGCCAGCATCTTGGAGGTGCCAATGCCAGTGGGACATACAATCAGCGCATTGACGGATATATCTTCTTCCCGCATGAGTAATGCCGACCCAAAATGAAGGGCAATAAAAGCAATCTCATCATCAGGAAAATGTTCAATCTCATTAAATTCCTTTTGTACACTGTTCTTGACAGCTATAAATAAAAGGGGATACTTCCGTTTAATATCTTCTGTTAAAGGATTGTACGATTCCATTTGATGTTTCATTCGAAAAAGAGATGGTTCCATGTGGGCAAGAAGCCCTTGATTCAAAGAAAAATCTTTTGTTAAATCAACATTAATCTGGTTAGATACATCTTGAATAAAATTTTTTATCTTTTGGCTAAGCACAATGCTGTCATAAGGCGCCGCATCCACCGCTTGCAGTTTAGAACCTTTAAGGATGACAGCGAGATAGCTGAGATCATTTTTTGTAAAAGATACCGAACATATGCCCTCTATATATTTGCTTATTGTGGTGATGAGGTTATATTCATTTGTGTTTTCGTTATAGACGACTTCCTCTTCCAGTAAAAAGCCATCTTTCGTTCTTTGCATCGTAATACAAATATTAATCATGAATCTAATATAATCACTATCCGCAAGCCGCGGATGCAAATGGTGAAAGATACTGTTGACAATTCTATCGATGGCAAGAAGGTAATCAGTCTGGAAATAATACAAAATCATTTTTTGAGAAAACTGGCCTTGTTCCAGCTGAAATAAATGCTCAATAAGCTCTTCATAAAAATACTGTAAGATATAGCCTGCAAGAGCTTTGCGTTTATTGGACTCTGAACCAATAAGTTCGACCCCTACGCCTCTTTTTCTCGTAATCACCACACCATAGTCCCCTAGCCATTCTGTTAATTGATCCAGATAACCGGATATCGTTGCCACGCTGACGCCAAGGTGGTTAGATAAGCTGTGAATTTTGTACGATTCTTCTTCCAGTAAGGCTAAAAGCAGCTGAAGCATTTTTTCTTGCGGCGTTTCATCGACTGGCTTGATGTCCTCTAAATACTGGATCAGGCGAAAGATTTGTTCATTCTTTCCATTAATCATTAAGCCTTTATCCGGATTGCGCACTAAACGGAGCCCAAACGATTCAAGCATTTTTTCGATTGAATTGAGATCACGATGCACCGTCCGGACACTGACTTTTAAATAATCCGCAATAGAAGAAGGTGTATGTTTACCAGATGTTTTAATAATTAACTTAATAATTGATTTTTCTCTTGAGGTAATATCCATGCTATCATCTCTTTTCAGTAAAGAAAACTTGGCTGGTGTCAAGCCTTAAAAGGCGCAGACAACTGCCTAGCACTCCAGAGTACAAGTCTCGCTAACTCACTCTGTTCGCAGTCTCGCTTTGTTGCCCTTATGCTAGGATCTTAAAATTGGCCCCTACGTCGAACGGCTGCATTGCTGCCAATTTATACTTTCCTTACGTAAAAGGAAATAATGAATAGAAAAGCTAGCTTTTCTATTCATTATGCATTAACGAAATCATTTTCAGCAGTTAAAATATCTATGATTTCCTGTGCTGTTTTGGCCGCAGCCATTTTTTCAATATTGGCCATATCCGAGCAAGTCACAGCTATGCCAGACAGAATCTCCAGATGTTTACCATCTTTTCCTGCAATACCGAAAATCATTCGTACTTTATTACCGTCAAAGTCGACACCATTAGGGACTTGGATAACAGTAAAGCCGGATTTTAGAACAGCCTTCTTTGCTTCCTCCGTACCATGCGGGATGGCAACGTCATTCCCCATATAAGTTGAAGTTAAGTTATCACGGTCAATCATTGCTTCGATATAATCCTCTTTAACATACCCTCCGTTAACTAAAACCCTGCCGGCAAAACGGATGGCATCCTCTTTCGTTTCGAACGATTGATTTAGGAAGATGTTTTCTTCAAGAAGCAGATCATTATCATTCTGATGATTGATATCGTTATCTTGTTCAGACACAGCAGCTTCTGCCTCTTCAATGCTTTCATTAAGTTCGCTTTCCCCGTTGTTTTTCAGCTGTTCAATTAATTTATCGTATTTAGGGCTTGATAAGAAATTATCAACGGATACATGGTAAGCATTTGGCAGTTTATCCTTGGCCCTAGGGGTTAACTCTTCCTGTGTAACAACAATCTGACAGTCTGACGGAAGGCTGCTGATTGCCGTATTTGTAACGGTAATAGGCAGTCCCGCCTCCTTAACCTTTTTACGAAGAAGGGAAGCACCCATCGCACTGGAACCCATTCCGGCATCACAGGCAAAAACGATTTTGCTGACGTTTTCCGGGAAAACACCAGGTTCTGCAGTTAAAGCACTTGCTACTGAGCTTTTCTTGCCTTTCATCTCTTGCATTTTTGCAGCTGCTTCTGAAAGATCCCCTTCATTTTCTTTATCTTTTGCTGTTTTAAGAATAAGACTGGAAATAATGAATGATACGGCAGCCGCTACTAAAACGCCGGCTATTATACCAAGGTAACCGCCTTTAGGCGTCATGGCCAATACCGCAAAAATACTTCCCGGTGAAGCGGGTGCTACAAGACCGGCATGAAATATAGAAAACGTGAAGACACCGGAAACCCCGCCTGCGATAACCGCAAGAATAAGCATTGGTTTCATTAATACATAAGGGAAGTAAATTTCATGAATCCCGCCAAGAAATTGAATAATGACTGCACCAGGCGCCGATTGCTTTGCACTCCCTTTAGCAAAGAAACAGTAAGCAAGAAGAAGTCCCAGACCAGGTCCCGGGTTTGCTTCAAGCAAGAACAAAATTGAATGCCCGGCTGATTTTGCCTGTTCTATGCCCAATGGCACTAAAATCCCGTTGCCAATCGCATTATTTAAGAACAAAATTTTTGCCGGTTCAATAAAGATGTTTGCTAACGGAATTAAATGGTGATTAACCAGCCAGTCAACACCGGAAGCTAACAAATTACTCAAAAACTCAACGGCAGGTCCTACACCTAAATAAGCAAGGATGGCTAAAATAGCGCCGACAATGCCTGCGGAAAAGTTATTCACAAGCATTTCAAATCCCTGACGAATTCTATCTCCAAATAACCTATCTACTTGTTTTATACAATAACCGCCAAGCGGCCCCATGATCATCGCACCAAGAAACATTGGAATATTGGTCCCGACAATGACACCCATTGTCGCAATGGCGCCAACAACAGCACCGCGTTTATCATGTACCAATTTTCCGCCTGTATAACCTATTAATAATGGCAGTAAGTAAGTAATCATCGGAGTGACGAGTGTTGCCAAATGTTTATTCGGCAGCCAACCTGTAGGGATAAATAAAGCTGTGACAAGCCCCCAGGCGATAAACGCTCCGATGTTTGGCATAATCATAGAACTTAATGAATTACCAAACTTTTGTACGCCAACTTTTAAACCTGATTTAGTCAAAAGTTTTGCTCCTTTCTTCTTTTGATTACACTATTAATGTAAGTCAGAAAGCACTTACATTCAATAAAAGAAAAAGCTAACTTTGTCACAGCCATTAAGACAAATGATGTGTTAAACAATTCTCAAGCAATTAAAGGTAAAAAAGAGAAGGCACTAATCATAAATGTACGTAACATTCAGATAGGCGCCTTCTCATGGATAAGATTGTATCAATGATCTGATACATCATTATTTCTCTTTTTATGTAAATTTTATATATTAATAGGTTTAAACAGCCTCTTCAGATTTACTTGCAGTTCTCTCTTAAAATGACGGATACTCAAACCCAGGTATAATAAGGATGATGAGTATGGGGAAAACAAATCAATCTAACTTTCTAATGATTTTCGCCGGATTTCCTCCAACTACCACACTATCTGGAACATTCTTTGTTACAACAGATCCGGAACCGATGACAACATTGTTTCCAATCGCCACGCCTGGATTAATGACAGCCCGTCCCCCAATCCATACGTTATCTCCAATGGTAACGGGTTTCGTATATTCGATTTCAGTTATCCGTTGTTCGGCATCTATAGGATAAGCGGCTGTATAGATATGTACACCTGGACCTATCATGCAGTTCTGTCCGATAGTCACCCGTCCTCCATCTAAAATTGTACAGTCAAAATTGGCATAAAAGTTCTCTCCTGCGTGTATGTTGTATCCATAATCACAGCGAAAGTCAGATTCGATATGGATTCGTTCCCCTGTTGACCCAAATAGTTCTTTTAACAACGCCTCACGACTTTCATAGTCTGTTTCATCCGTATGATTAAATGTACGAACAAGCCTTCTTGCTTTTTCTCTATCCTTCATCAATTCTATGTCTGCAGGAAAATATAGCTCGCCATTGATCATTTTTTCTTTTTCAGTTCTCACTTATTAGATGTCCCTTCCGACCTAAATTGAAATCATTTCAATACTAACATGAAACAAATTGCAGACTTTTCATTTTTCAAACTATCTTTTTTCTTCGATGACAATATTTCTAATTTCAATTTCCTGAACATATCGAAGATTCGTTATTATACCTGAGCATTTAGAGTGCAAACGACTCTGGATTAATTTAACTTTAATTTGGAATTTGATTTTTTGAGTCCGGAATAATTTGAGTAGGTACCTTCTGAAAGAAAAAAACATTATTTCAAACCCCCTAAACTAAAGTGAAAAGGAGTGTCTGGAATAATGCGCTCGTTAAAATTCAAAATGGTAATCATCTATATGTTTCAAAGCATCCACAAAGTCTACGGTATCCATAACATATTCATGTCTAGAGCTGCTTTGATTATCTAGTTTTTTTGTATATATTACGAATTTGCTATTTGGACGCAACTTATTAACATCTTCAATATTAATCCATCCCTCTGAAATAGCCTCAATAAGCAATATATCAGTGCTGGCAAAGCTTACAGGAGTAGCTGGGTTATGTATTAATTCAATTTTACGAAGGTTGTCCATTATCTTTTGTTTAATAGTTAAAGTACCTTTATCACTTGAAAATATTGTAATATGGCCAATTAATGAGGGGTAATGATGAAGTAATAAATATGTTAATACTAAAATTGAAGTTTCTCCAGCATTCTTTCTTAATTCTGTATCGCCTCTGACTTCGAAGCCTTCTTCGTAAAAATCTTCAATCCAATGTTCAGGTAGATCATTATTCTGATTGTAATATTTTTTTAAACCGGAAAAAAACTTTCTAGCAGGAGATATTGAAGAGGAAGCATGCTTAAAAAGTTCCATTAACCTTAACTCTTGGTAATTTATTAAATCAACATAATCTTCCTCTTCATTCAATATAAAATATGGAACTGGAATGGCGGCCAGATAATTTAATCGGTTAGAACTATGGGATATTTCACGATGAACCCACTCAGGAATAAGTATAATATCATAATTATTAAATACTTTATCCGTATGAAAAATATCACCATGTTGACTACAGAACTCCAAATTATTATTATCCATAATGAGAATACGATTACTGTTTCTCTCATTGATTACTCTATCAAAATCTCTATAATTCCCCACTTTCTAGTTTCCCTTTCACTTGCAGATATTTTTGTTCCAGTGCGTTTATAAACTCTTTTGTTTCTATATAAGCACGATCATCAGAAGTGTCCACTTGATTTACTTCATATTTCAAAAGTCCAAAATCCACTTTAAATGATGGTTTAACCAAATTTTCATCCAAAGATAGCTTTTTAAATAATTTTTCCCATGACTCTATACTTAATGATAAATCAAAATTCGTTTTTATTATTTCTTGAAGCCGTTTATTTTCATATTCTATTGCAGACTCATACAATTGAATTAATATTGCTTTGTATGGGGCTTTAAACGTATCCATACATATGGCAACTTTATCAATAAACTCAGTTTGTTTTAATGCAAAGAAATAATTATAAAGATCTTTACTAATTAACATTTGACTGGCAAAATAATCCGCTTTACGTTCCGTTAAATCAAATTCCGTTGAAATCTCATGGGAATTTGAAAATTCCTCAGTAAGATGGTAAATTTCATGCCAATAAATAAAATACTGATATAAACGGGGTTGAAAAGTATTAATCACGGGAATTTTTTTACCATTAGGCAATTCCCTAATAGCTCCTCCCCAATCTGAGTCTGGAATAGGGATTTGAATTAAATAATTATCTTTCAATATTTGTAATGCAAGTTTTTCTGGAGATTGAATATCATATTTAGCAAGGAACCTATGTGTAAATTTTAAATGACGTTGTATTTCATTTTCAATTTGCCGATTTAATTTTACGGTTTCATCCAAATTCTTACTTGTTATTCTCAAGTTTTCACCCCTTTATATAAAAAGCGGCAACAGTTAATAACTCATCTAAATCATTCAATAAATCTTGTGTTAATTGGGTTCTCTTAGAAGATGCTGATCTATCCGAATACTGAGTGGTTGGAATTTGCCATTTTTCTTGTTGTGCAGGAGAAAAATTTATAAAATAATCGATGGGTAATTTTAAAGCTTCAGTTATTTTTTTTATTTGTTCTTCATAAATTTTAGGATTAGGGCTTTTTCCTTCCAAAATTTGATTTATAGTTGGACGAGAAATCCCCGTCAATTTAGCTAAAGATGTTTTTGTATATCCCTTTATCCTTAAAAAAGTAAGTAAGTTTTCTCCAATAACATTCTGCAATGTGTACAATTTCATTTAATCACCCCCATCTTGCTCTCCTTATTCATTATACACTAAAACTTGAATAGTATGTAAAAATGTTTTTTACATGTTGTAAAAATATTTTCGTCTAATAAAAGAATCTTTATACTTATTGATTGAAATATAAAGTAATTAGTAAAGGATTACTTAAAATAATACATGGACATTACCTACAAATCTTTTAACAAGAAAAAGCATCCCTAATTCCATTCATTACTTAGCATGCGATCCTTTATCCCAAAAGGTTTTTAATATTGTTTCCCAAGTTCATCACACTATATCAACTACCGATCATGTAAACTTAGGCAGACTTTCACCAACAGGCAATAAACAGCTTGCTACAAATAAAAGAAAACCTGTTATGAGTTACCATTTCACAACAGGTTTCCTTAAGTATCTTTCTTTTCTTACCAAAACAGACGATTTCTGGACCGTTCAGGAATTTGAGTGTCTTACTACCCTAATTCAATATCAGTCACATTTCTTTCAATCACCCGCGCGCCTTTTTTACTGATCAGGTCACCGCCAGCGGATGTAAATGCACCTTCTGAAACAATAGTATCCATAGCAGCATTCACAACGGCCGGACTAATAGGATCAACCGGTTCATCCAAGCTGATATTCACGGTGCCTCCCTTTTGATTCGTAAATAACAGCTCTAATGTTTTCGCCATTATTGCCAACTCCTTCCCTTAATCTGTTAAATATTTTCACTTAGATTCTCCAACTAAATCTACCGTGTTGTTTCTCTCGATAGAAATGAGCGGGTATTGTTGCAGCGGCGCAATCGCTTTGGCAACGTTATATAGTTGATCATCAGTTGCATTAATTTTGACGTTGCGGAAGCTTTTTTTCTTAATAACAGGCTTGCCGTCTTTGTTCATACCGCCATCCAAAGACATAACAAGCGCTGTATCTGTTAGTGTACTCATAGCCATGTTCATCACCTCCTCCCTTCATATCATAAGTAGACAGAAGAGGCGGAAAGTGGTGAAAGACATTTATAAAAAAATGAAAGAGGATGTCGATCAAGTGAACTGCCTCCTGTTTAATTTGACAGGAGGCAGTTAATTGTATGTATTTAGCCGGATTAACAGCGGCATGATCGTCAAAGCCTTGATTGCTCTAGTAATTTCTCTTTTGCCCGACTGCGGTATGATGGGAAAATGGCGGCTAAAATGATTCATATTCCTGAGGTACGGCTAGTCAGTTTTCAATTAAAAAAATTGTCTTAGATCGCCTGTCACTTCTAATTAATTAAACGTTTGTTTAAACCCTTCAAAATATCATTTTTTTCCCCATTTGAAATATCATTAAACCCGGATTTTTCCTCTCGACGCTTCAATAAAATAATCCGTATTCATATATAATGGATGAACCGGGTATGTAACATCTCTTATTTCTCCCCTATGTTTTAACTTTTTGACTATAATGGCGTCCGGAAATTGACTCATTATTTCTTTTTGCCGCTGTGAATTAATTTTTTGACTCCCCCAAGCAATCCATACAAACTTATAAGAATTGTTAACCGGCCTTTGTTTAAACATTAGATCCTCTACCCCTGTTAATTTTTTGGCTAATCGAATAGCCTTGTCACTATCCTTTTCCCTTAGATTAAATAAGTTTTCTATATGAATGGTATAACGATCCGGAAGCGTGATATTGTTGTATTCAAACGCCGAATTAATAAGTCTAGTAACTTTACTTAACGTTTTATCAGGAGCTGTTGCCACTGGTTCTATTGTCTTATACTCACTTGTTTGAAGAGTATGAAATAGCTCTTCTGATATAGGCCGGGCATCCCCAGGGTTAAGCATATAAACTAACCCTATGACTTTACCAGGCCCTAACTTCGAATGACATTCAGTGCTGTGCCTGAAGATTTTAATGCCATCGGAAGTATTTCTTGACTCAAATTGAGCAACTATATTCATTTTACCTTCCCCCCTAATTTAATATATTTTACTGCATATTGTTATTATTCTGTAATTTCGTCCCCTACCTTTGTTTAAAACCCCATTGTCATACATAAGTAAACCTTATGAATGTCAACTAATTATAGTTTCAAAACGTGAATCTATTAAGGATCCAAATAAACAGTAAACAGAAGAGGCGGAAAGTGGTGAAAGATTTTATAAAAAATGAAAGAGGTTATCCCCTCAAATGAATAGCCCCCTGTCAAATAGACAGGGGGCAGTTCATTTTGTACTATAATTTTAATGGTTCGAAACCATATCTGTTCTCAAAAGGTCTACTTTTAAAATTACATTCACTATTCTCTAAGTCTATAGCCCCCATCTTCCATTTTTATAACACTCTTATTTAAATCCACAACATTTCTGTCAGTCATTGGCTCTCTTACCACCCTATATTCCGCGACGGTTTCTTGTATCCGATGGCGGTATTGGGCTGTTCTGAAGACTTTTAAATCAAATGCGTTCTTTGAGATTGGTAAATCAATCACTTGATAATTAATGAAACGAACGGTTATTGACTCTTTGTCTTTTTGTTTCCAATCCTTTATATGCGTATGAGACAGCCAAATGCAATAATGATTTTCAGGAGATGACAATGGAAGAAAATACATTCCAAGCTCTGCACAGAGACAAATAGGTGTCATTGTTTTATATCCCATAAGAGCTATTGTTCCACTTTTACCGCCTTCGTAACTTGTACCAAATTCCGCGCAAGATCGATCTATGATCTCGGTATGTAATTGAGGTACAACAATGATTTGAGTCGTCTCAATAACAATTGTCCACCGTTCACCATATGGACCGTTCATCGGAAAAAGTGCCATTGTCTCCGGTTTAACGATGTAATTTTCTACTTGCATCATTTTTATTTCCCCTTCCCAAACTATTTTAAGTTTCTAAAATAGCCATTCACATCTTTCATTTTTTTCGGAAAGAGGGTATACTAAAAATAAGTTGGTATACCCAACTTGCCTAAATCCCTTAAGTGTTCTGTTTCCTAGACCGTACACTTAGGGGATTTCCTTTTGAATGGCCTTCAACTAGCCTCACCTCCTTAAGTAATAGCACTTTTATCATATATTTACTTTAACTCTCAGCCTCTGACTTTAACCATCCAACGATTTGATTAAGACTTGACTTATCCTTATCAAGGTAATAGATATTCCTTCTGCCGCGAACGTTGCCTTTGAATTTCCGCCATTGCTTATTGGTAATCAGCCAATCAATGTGCCGAATTCTATCCATTCGCTCCTCAATTACAGCCTGACGCTTTTCAAATGGAACTCTCTCAAGATCTTCATTTGCATAAAGGGCGATGGCAAGCAGCATTGGGTAACTTGCCAATATCGTGATCTCATAATCACCAATCGTTTTTGCGGAATGACATTGAAAGAGCTTATCAAACCATAAATGGAGAAGATGAACATACTCGTTTGTCGATAAGAAGCCGTCAATATCAACCTTATTTAGGTCTTGTTTCGTGATCTTCCCTCTTATAAAAATAGCGACAATATTCCGGAGCTGTGCCAAAGAGAGCAATTTCTTATTGGGCGGTTTAACCACCGCATGTTTTTCCATTTCAATACCAGCAACATCTTTGAGATCCAGGTTTTGGATAAGCAACTCATTTGTAATCTTATTAATTTCATTACGAGAATCATAAGCAATGCGCTTCGACAGTGCTACCTTTTTTCCCTTAGTATTAAAATCAATAAAGAGTTGGTCGCATTCTTCAGGTGTCAATCCTTTAAACATTTGAATGCCGAATGAAGAGTCATTCAATTCTTCATCCGCTAAAAAGACTTTTTTTAACGATTGATCTTCTTTTAGCATCTGTTCAATCAATGAAGGTAACTGATGTAATGCTAATATTCTTTTGCTGCCATCAATAACTTCAAATCGGGTGGGTTGTCCATCATTCCAATCTTCAGGGCGGCAATTGGCAACCACTGGCGGCAAATATACCTTTTGTTCCTTTATGTTATCAAATATGTATTTCTTTATCTCACTTACCTGTGCCTGTCTTGCAGATCTAAGCTTGATTTTATTCTCCTCTACCATCTTAATAAGGTCTCTGACTTTATATATCACGTATGTTTGCTCGATGTTCCTTTCATAAGTCAAAACCATTTTTAGACCACCCTATTTATTAATGCACTCCAAAAAAATTTTAGATAATTTCTGTATAGCAATAGTTTCTGAATGCCTTTTTATTTTGCGCGCCGTTGAATCATAAAAGTTACTGTATAATGGATCGTCATGACGCCATGTGCAGCATTTTTTTAACACCATTAAATTCTTTATTGCCCCATAATAATCACAATCATTTTGCTCAGCATATTTGAACACAGTATATGCTAAAGCCACTTGTATACCTGTTAAACCTGATGTATATTTCTTCCTATCCCATGCCTTAGAAGGAAATACGTCTACAAGAGTGTTAAAAAAGGTTTCCGCAACATCCGGCATTTCCTCTATTCGGCAACGCCTTGGATAAGGTTCTCCGTTTTTTACTGTTAAAGTGCCTTCAAACAGCGCTAACAAACAGCGTTTAATAATTCGAAGTGAGGTCAGTGCAGTGTTCTTTGTTGTTAGACGGGATAACTGCCATTCGATCTCAATACGATTTTCAAGTTTCTTTGCAACTTTACGTGTCATAACAGTGTAAGGGTCCCGCTGGTCGTAACGCATGACCAGGCCTTGATGTGCGTCTTTCCTTGAAGTATTGATGTCCGTAAACAGCTGTCTTTCTTCTTCAGTATTAAGATTCAGATAAATCTGCATCATGATTGGGAAATTTAATAGCTTGTCTATCTGTTCTTTCGATTGTATGTACTCTAAATCATTGAACTTTCCTCTTTCAGCAAGTGTTTCATTTTTTGATTTCAAGCGATTAACCGCTGAGGCATGGGCCGATAAGCGGTGCTGCCCGTCTTGGACATAAATCTTCTTCGTTGGATCGATCACCCACTCGCCGTTATCATTTTCGACTATTGCACCTCTTGCCGAAAAAATAAATGGTGAGTAATAAAACCCTTCGTCATCCGGGTGATCAAGAATATATTGTCTTATTTCATTAAGTTTCCCAATGTCGAGTTCGCGTTGAACATTATAATCGATGTCAAAAATCGCTTCAAGTTGTCGAAACGGCATGGATGTCATCAGAATTTTCTTTCCAAATTGCCGATAGATTTGCCCTTGCATTTGAGTTACCAAGCCAATAGTATTAGTCATTTTTACCACCTAAAAGCATTATACTTAAACTCTATTCAAAAAGGAAGCATTTTTCTGCATTTTCTATTACTTTTTTACCAATCGTGTATGTATTACACCTGCGTCCTAACTATTGACAAAGTTATATTAATATAGTATATGGGGTGGCACTTTATTTAGTTTGCTTTACAAAGAAGAAAGCTGCCTTATATAACCTATATATATACCTTACGTCAGTTTTTGCTCAAAAACTGCAGATAATTATTCAAGTTAACCTTTCTAATCATCGTCTTCTTAGGAAATAAACTTAACAAATTTATAGAGATATTTTTATGCTTTTATTATAAAAAGGCCACCACTGTCTAATGAGTATCATTTCATTAGACAGTGGTGGCTAACAATACTATTCTATTTTTAGAAAAACATAAATTCCGTTATAATGGCTTATTTACATACGAACTACTTATCTTTTTATTAGATGAGGATGTAATTAAACATTAGATTTTTTAAGCCCAATTTAAGTTACTTATTTCAGTATCGTGTTTTTACCCGTTCTAAACGAGCTACTAAACGATTAATTTAACTCCCGTTTTCTTTTTCATTGTTATCTATGTCTTTCTATAATAATTTTTACGTTTCTTATAATTCTCAAGAGAGACAACTACAACGTACTGCTTATTGAATTGTCCGATTTTCACCTCAATGCCTTTGTTCTTCGGGTCATTTGATCCCCTCCCTAAGTAATAAGGAGTGCTCCCCTTCTAAAAAGGACCCCAAATGAAGCATCCATTGCAGCATTTATTAAAAAGTTTTAATTACCTTTTATACAATTTTAGATTTTCCATTTGCACAAACTATCAAATTAGTTCATATGGTTTTGCTAATGTAATTATCACCGCTAGACTCATAAAAACTTTAAATAAGGGTTAAAGGGGCATCGGTTCCTGTTCTCGAAGTCCCGCCTTTATACCCTTTACTTTAAATACGGCTCTATACTTTTTTTCCAAATCCGTTTTACAATTTCTCGTGGTTCTCTTGGACTTTCTCCAGAGATACTCATTGTCATATTTAAGCACATCTCGTTATTTTCTTTTACTTCACAATTTATTGTTTCGTTTATTAAACCATCATTATAAGGATTGAACATTTTTCCATAAACCAGGTTTATACTTGGATTACTTGATCCTAGTAAACTTCCGACCCAAATTTTCAGCCCTGTTTTATGTTGACCATTAACATAAAATTGGATAATCAATTTTTTATCGTTTATTTTATCTTTTATAAATTGAAAATTAGGATTTTTCGATTCTACTCTTTCTAGCAGTTCAGAAAGTAGCTTAGTTATTTTTGTATAGTTTGTTGAGATAAACTGATTTCTGTCAAAGTCAGTAACACTTTTTAAATTCGGTATATCAAAGTCATCCTAACCTGATTCAATTGTTTCATGAACATTTATTGCGCTATTTGAATTAATCGGCTGTAATATAGGCATTTTTCCAAGTGGTGATTTCTCAAATAATGGAACCTCTGCAATGTGGTATAGAAGTTTGCGGAATGCATTTTCGAATGAGACATCATCAGAAAAATCAATAGCATAGTAATCACGATAATGGAAAGGGAATGCATTCAAATAGTTTTCTTTATGACGCAAAATAAATATTAGTCTGTTTGGATTATTTTTTAGTATTGGTAATGACAAAGTAGTTTCAAAACCTACCCCGCCTTCAAATTTATTTGCCCTATTAGCATACTTTTCAGTCAGTACTATGATTATAGAATCACTATCACGTAAACCTTGAATCATCATTTTATTTAAATTTGTAGTGCCGTTTTGTGTTTCAAATAAATCTATAGTAGCATCAACACCATTAGTACGTAACTTATTAGTTAAATTTAACACCCATTTTTGATGTTCATCATTATCCCAACTATAACTAACAAAAACGGATTTTACCTTGTCCATGGCGTTCACCCCTAACAACAATTTTCTAATTTAATAATAATAGTGCTTCCCGCCCTGTTAACTTGGATGGTTCTGTAACAGATAACAGTAAATATTTCAAGTGAATAGCCACTAAATCATTTTGGATTATGATCAGTAAAAGCTAAAAAATTTTATTGTTCTTATAACTAAACCCTTTTTGGTATTTGGTAGATATACACAACTCCATTTTATATGAATAGAGTCTCCGGAAGGCTCTAAAAGCATTATATCTTGATGGTATTTTGTTTACAATATGTGGTATATGTTCAAGTAACGGGTTTTACCAACCCTATTAAATCAACACTTTTAGTGTTTTGATTTCCACGTTACTTGAACATTAGCCTATTTTTCAACAAAAATATTATTAAAAAGTTTGACCATATTTGACTAAAAAACTGTTAATAATATTTAACTAAGCCATAAGTTTGCAATCAAAACATCCTCCCCATCATCTGAAAAATAATTAGCATTATTTTTAAACATTGAAATATTTATAGTTGTATACAGCCTGAATTCAACTGGCATTCAGGTCATGCTCAATTATTTGAGGAGGACTATTCGATATGAAAAAAGGCCCAGCTTTAAACGAAGTTGCATATCAAAAAATCAAACAAAGTATTATGAGGGGCGATTTTGCAGAAGAAAATGTCACCTCACAAAATCAACTGGTTGAAGAACTTGGCATGAGTCGAACACCAATTGTTGCAGCACTTCAAAGACTTCAACATGAGGGATTTTTAAAAGTTGTTTCTAATCAAGGAATCATTATTCAAGAGTTGTCCATTAAAGAGATAAATGACTTTTATGATGCACGTATTGCTATTGAAACCTTTTCAATTCAAAAAACAATTGACTTGTTAACTGAAAATCATTTTAATACTCTATTTGAAATGATTGAAGAACAAAAGATTTGCTGTGAAAAGCAAGATTTTTTTAACTTTGCACAACTCGATGCTGATTTCCATCAATACCTATTGGAAGTTGAAGGTAATAGTTTGTTTATCCAAACGATGTCTAATATACGTGAAAGGCTTTTTTATAACTCAAAGTGTTTCTTAATTAAACGGCAAAATATGATGACATTTATTCAAGGTCATATTGAGATTATTGATGCATTGAAAAGGAAAAACCATCATTTGGCAGTTAACAGATTAGAAGAACACATCAAGAGCGGTAAAATATCACTTGTTTAAAACAGAAAATGAGGAGATGTGAAAATGAGTGTTAAAACTAATTTTCTTAAAGAGATGAGTTGGAAAATGTTTGAGGACAAAAAAAAGGAAACTGATCTTGTTCTTATACCTTCAGGGGCATTTGAAGTGTATGGCCCGCATTTGCCCCTTGGCTCTGATACTTTAGTTTCAGTTAAAATTGCTGAACTTGTAGCTGAACGGGTTAATGCAATTATTGGTCCTACGCTGGAAGTTGGTGATTCCGCCATGCTGGATGTATTTCCCGGAACGATTACTATTCAACCGGAAAGTTTTAAAGCCTATTTAACTGACGCACTAAGAAGTTTGAGAAAATGGGGTTTCAAAGACTTTTTATTTATTAATACTCATCTTGGCAATGTCCCTATTATTGGTCAAATTGCTCACAATATCCAACGGGAAAATGAAGTGCGGTGTGCACAAATTGATTATTGGCGTTTTATAAAATCATTAGATAAAGGGATCATCGAATCTGGTGATTTGGCTCACGCTCATGCAAGCGAAGCAGGCACATCTGTCTTAATGTATCTTTATCCTCATCTGGTAGATACAGAAAAATGGGTAAATGAACCGCCAAAATCCAACGACCAATTCTCTGATTTTATTCAATACAATAACTATGATAAAAGCACAACATCAGGAACAATAGGTAATGCAACATTAGGGACCAAAGAAAAAGGTGAAGCTTTAGTCAATAGGTCTGTTGACCGCATTGTACAATTTTTACTGCAAAAATGGCATATTAAAGAAAAAAACTCAGTTATTTCTTAGGTACCTTCACTTCATCTATTAATAAAAAACAATACTAATAAAATGGGGGTTTAAAGATGTTTCGTATTCATCCAAGAGTTCAAGGAGTCAATTCAAAACTTATTGACCTCTATCAAAAGGTCGATCCATCTACCATTGGC
Organism: Scopulibacillus cellulosilyticus; assembly: GCF_042665295.1. Classification (NCBI taxonomy): domain Bacteria; kingdom Bacillati; phylum Bacillota; class Bacilli; order Caryophanales; family Sporolactobacillaceae; genus Scopulibacillus; species Scopulibacillus cellulosilyticus. The sequence continues at coordinate 68,906 of NZ_JBHTCO010000007.1, read as the reverse complement.
CATATGACAGATTTTGGCTTCCTGAAAGGATTGAAACCACTATATCGCCCAATAAAATTCGCAGGAAATGCCGTTACAGTCAGAATTCCTCATATGGACTCAACTGCCGTCCATAAAGCAATGGATTTCGTAGAACCTGGTGATGTCATCGTTGTAGATATGTCTGGTGATGAGCAGCGTTCTTGTTGGGGAGGAATGGTTTCTTATGCTGCAAAGGCAAAGCAAGTCGCTGGTGTCATCGTATCAGGTTGTATTAATGACGTTCCGGAAATTTTAGAACTTAACCTCCCCATTTTCTCACTCGGTATCAGTCCTTTAACAACTAGAATTCTTGGTATTGAAGGAGAAATAAATACGACAGTCAGTGTAAGCGGCACAAGCATTAGCCCAGGTGATTTAATTGTCGCAAGTGATGACGGAGTATTCGCCATTAATCCAAAAGATGCGGAGCAATATGCTAGAACGGCTATTGAAAAGCAAGATGCGGAGATAGAAATGAAGCGACAGGTAGATGAAGGAGTAAGTCTCGCCTCTCTCAGCGGTGCCGATAAATATTTTTCTAAATAAGGTTTGAGGGGAATGGGGTTGAATGAAAACCACTAACGTCAGATGGCGCATTGTATTATTAATTATGTTTCCTATGCAATTAATGATGCAAATGGATCGTATCAACATTAGTGTAAGCGCTTCATTAATTCAAAAAGATTTTGGGTTTAGTTTAGCAGAAATGGGTCTTGTTTTATCGGCCTTTGCTTGGACCTATGCACTATTCCAAATACCTGCTGGGATTTGGGTACAACGCATTGGATCCCGCAAAGCAGTTGCAATCGCCGGTATTCTTTGGTCTTTGTGTACCCTGATTACACCTTTTGCCTCAACACTTATTTTATTACTGATATTCCGCGGTTTATTAGGCATAGCTCAAGCAGCGGATATTCCTGGGGGAATTAATGCTATAAACAATTGGTTTCCTAAAAGAGAAAAGGCAAAGGCAAATTCAATTTTTCTAAGTTCCGGATACTTAGCTGCCGCGATTGGCACAACATTAACGGCTTGGATTGTCTCTCATTTTGGATGGCAATGGGGATTCTATGGCTACGGCATTATTGGTATTGCCGTTGGCGTGTATTGGTATGTTAGCTTTCGGAATAGTCCTCATGAACATAAAGGTGTCAATCAAGAAGAATTGAAATTGATTAATGAGGGCAAAGAGCCGGACCCATCGAAAAACAATACTAAAGTTAAAACATCATGGAAAGATTGGAAAGTCTATTTTAGCAAATGTCAGTTTTGGGCGATCGGCTTTCAATATTTTTGTTTAGTATTAATTGAAAGTTTTTATATCACTTTACTTCCTACATTTCTTGTTCAATCCCGCGGATTAACCATTGGAAAAATAGGCATCGTAGCCGCTTTACCTTGGATTGCGCTCGCTATTAGTGTTTTTGTTATGGGCAATATCATTGATTTTGTTTACAAAAAAACTAATTCCCGCTACCTTTCACGTGTTCCCTTCGGAATAGCTGGCTTCGTTATCAGTTCCGGATGTTTATGGCTGGCCATACAAGCGAGTTCGGTAATAAGTTTATCTATTTTCTTAATGATTTCAATGGCTGGCATCGGTATGATTCAAGTCCCGAATTGGTCTGCAGTTCAGGACATCGGAGGTAAACACAACGCCTCCTTATCAGGATTTGTTAACTTTTGCGGGAACGCTTCAACAGCAGTTGGAACTATTTTAGTCTTGGAAATTGTTAGCCTTACAGGAAGTTGGACAATAGGTATCTTGCTGATAACCGTAATGGGTGTACTTGGCGCTATGTCGTGGCTTCTTATAAAACCTGATAAACCACTTCTAAAGAGTGATGAAATAATCATAAAAAATCCGGATATATCAAATCAAACACTTTAATATTTTACAAACCGCTAATTATTAGGAGGGTATTTTAAATGAAAGTAGCTGTTGCTCAATTAAAGTCAAGTTCGGATAAAACCGCTAATTTAGAGAAAGCAAGAAAATATATTAAGCAAGCTAAAGATTCAGGGGCAGACTTTATCCTGTTACCCGAAATGTATATGGCTTTTATTCCTTCCTCATCGCATATGACGTATGCAGATATAGCGGAACCTTTAGACGGCCCATTTGTAAGCGGATTAGCAAAGTGCGCCAAGGAAAACCAAATATACGTCATATGCGGCGTGCACGAATCAAAGCCCAGTGAGGATTCCAGAGTATATAATACAACCATTTTTCTTAACCGATCTGGCGAATTATTACAAGCCTATCATAAAACTCATTTATACGATGCTTTCAACTATAAAGAGTCTGACTATATTATACCTGGAACAGATGCTCAGGAAGTTGTAGATACCGAGTTTGGTAAAGTTGGAATGATGGTTTGTTACGAAGTAAGATTCCCAGAAATCAGCAGGCGATTAGCACTTAAAGGCGCTGACTTCCTTTTTATTCCTTCAGGTTGGGTTGCAGGAGCAATGAAGGAATATCATTGGAAAACTCTCCTATGTGCAAGAGCTATTGAAAATACTGTCTATGTGTTTGCAGCTGACCAAGTCGATAATATTTTTTCAGGTCAAAGCATGATTATAGATCCAATGGGTGTGGTTAAAGCTAATGCTGGAGAGGAAGAAACACTTATTATTTCGGAGGTTAGTCCTGACCGAATAAATAGTGTGAGAGAAAAATTGCCAAGCGTGGCTGATAGAAGGCCTGAGTTTTATAACTAAGAAGCTTTATGTCTAAGTATAGTCCCCATCTGTTCATCGGATGGGGACAATTCAAAGATTAGAAAAATGGTCAGATCTTGATGAAAAGTATCTCGGTGACATTCAAACGGAGCAAAAAAATATATCGGTCTATACTTTATTTAAGCTTATAAATTTAGATACCTAATTTTAAGAGGATTGCGGTATTGATAATATATACGTTTTGATAAAACACCCGAAGTTTTAAACTATATTGGTACAATCCCCTTCATATTTTATATCTAAGAAAGATATACATAAATACAAGCACCTATTTAACCGATGATTGCCTTTCAGATGTGTGTAAAAGGTTCTACAGTATTTGGGGATTTTTACATGAATGACGGGTCCCGAAAGCAAGAGGAAAGTGCCATTTTAATCGTTTTTTGGGAGTTATCAAAATTGTTTGCCTTCATCTTAAATTTTACGAGATAGATTGGTACACCCTCCTGTAGATTTTGATATCTCCTTAAGAGGATTAAGCCTTTTTGCTTTGTGGATTCAGGTTAATGAACGGCTCGATCCCACGTTAGTTTAACCAGGTATAGATGGATTCGCTATCATGGGAATCAGTTAATACCACTTTGTCAATGCTAATTGGCTAATGTTAAAGGAGGAACTTCCATGCAAAAAGAAAAATGGGCGTTTTCGACACGTGCCATTCAATCAGGTGAATCAGTTGATTCTGTGACACGGGCGCTCAACACACCGATCTATCAAACTTCAACATTTGCATTCGAGTCCGCACGAGATAAAGAAGCCGCCGTAGATGAAGGAATGAGTTGGACCCCCGACACTTATTTTTACAGCCGGACCGGGAATCCGACAACGGCAGCGTTGGAGAAAAAGATGGCATCACTGGAGGGGGCAGAGGATGCCGTTGTGACAGCCTCGGGCATGTCGGCCTGTGCTACAGCGCTGTTAAGCATTTTAAATGCGGGAGATCATTGTATTGCTTCGTCTGACCTTTTTACGATAACTCAGAGTCTTTTAGATGATGTATTTGATGCAAAAGGTATTAAAGTAACACGGATTGACACCAATGATATCGCAGACGTAACAGAACATATACGATCAAATACGAAGGCCATCTTCGTCGAGTCCTTGTCTAATCCACACATGAATGTTGCTGATATACCGAATCTCTCCAAAATAGCACATGAGAATGGCCTGTACCTTATCGTCGATAATACTTTTTTATCTCCTTATTTATTACGTCCACTAGAGTTTGGTGCCGACCTTGTCGTACATTCAGCAACAAAGTACATAGCGGGCCATGGGGATGCGCTGGCAGGTGCTGTCGCTGGAGATAAGAGTCTTGTTGACCGGGTGCGTTATTATTTGGACAATTTGGGCGCTCCTGTTAGTCCGTTTAACTCCTGGTTGATACTTCGCGGCCTTCGTACACTTCCTCTCCGAATGCGGGCACATTCGTTGAACGGGCAAGCGGTTGCAGAACTTCTTGAATCACGTCCGGAAGTTGAATTCGTCCTTTACCCCGGACTTAAAAGTCATCCCCATTATGATGTTGCCCAAAAGCTGCTTCGTGACGGGAACGGAGGAATGATCGCATTACGCTTACACGGAGGAGCTGAAGCGATGGAGGCGTTTGCGGCGAATCTCGAACTCTCAGCTATAGCGGTTAGTCTTGGTGACGTCCGGAGTCTTGTCTATCCTATGCCGAAACGTCAGAATTTAATTCGTCTCTCGATTGGATGTGAAGATGCAGGCGATCTATGCTCTGACTTTATTCAGGCTCTTAACAAAATTTCTTCATAGTAAAGGAAGGCTTCTTTTAAACCTATATCGAGTTGATTAAGTTATTGATCCTGCCTATAAAAAATGAAATAAGGAGGAGGCACGGCCTCCCCTATTTCCCATCAATGTTATCAAAAAATCTATAAAATCCAGCAATCATTTTGATTTCCTGTTTGTCTCTTCTGAAATTGCAGCCAGATTGTCTATTCAGTCAAGGGTAAAGCTCCGCCCACACTGTCCCAGACCCTTTACAGCATCCCAACTGCAGCTCTCAGCAAAAGATCTGGGATAAAAGAAAAAATATAATCAGGAAACTGAGAATAAATTTTTTTGATTTAAAAGAATGATAGAAGCTTTATGTTTCAAAGGTTCAACCCCATTGATCAACAAGATTGATACTAGCATGAGGAGGAACAAACTAAATGGAACATCAGAAAACCTCATCCTCACCTCCTACTAAGGTGAAGGTACCAAATGATATTGGATTTAAACGTCATATTGGAAAAAACGGGTTATTATTTACCAGCGTTGGAACCATAATCGGATCAGGGTGGCTCTTCGCTGCATTTAACGCAGCGAGACTGGCTGGCCCTGCTGCAATTATATCATGGGTTTTAGCGGCAATAATGATACTTGTAATCGCGATAGTCTATTCTGAGTTAAGCGTTATATTCCCCGTATCTGGAGGGGTGATACGCTTTCCGCAGTATTCATTCGGTTCGACCGTGAGTTTTACCGGTGGTTGGCTGACATACATCTCTGCAGTTACGGCTGCACCTACGGAAGTATTGGCAACGCTTCAATATTCGAGCAACTACCTTCCGTGGCTGGTAAAAGGGGGACCCGGGGGATCCTCACTTTCGTCAATTGGCCTTATCATTGCGATTGGTCTCATGGCACTATTTAGTTTGGTTAACGTATTAGGGGTTAAACTATTCGCCCGGATAAACAATGTTTTAGTATGGTGGAAACTATGTGCCCTTGTGATGCTGGTTGTTATCCTTATCTTGTCTTCCTTTAATCTTCAAAACTTCTACTCTCCAAGATTTGGTGGCTTCGCTCCAAGCGGATTTTCATCGGTGCTGGAGGCCCTTCCGGCTGGAGGTATCGTATTTTCGTTTCTAGGGTTCCGGCAAGGTATCGAGTTTGCGGCGGAAACAAACAACCCTAGGCGAAATGTGCCATTCGCGGTGATTGGATCCGTGGTTTTGTGTCTGATATTGTATATCGGACTTCAAGTTGCGTTTATTGGTGCAACACCAAGCCATTTTCTAAGCAGCGGTTGGCCTAAATTATCATTTGAGGGGTCAGTAGGTCCGTTAGCCAGCCTTGTGACGATACTCGGCATCGGCTGGCTTGCAATCATCGTGTACATCGACGCTATCATTTCTCCCGCAGACACTGGATTAATATATGCGTCAGTTACTGCCAGATTGTCGTACTCGCAAGCGAGGGCTGGGAACGCGCCGCAGATATTGAGCAAGCTCAATAAAAAGGGTGTGCCTTGGATTTCAGTTCTACTTATGTTTATTATTGGTTGCATCGCCTTTCTTCCGTTTCCTTCTTGGAAAGAAATTATTGGTTTTACTACCTCGGCGATGATCCTTGCATTCGGTATTGGCCCGCTGGTATTTGCCGCGTTGCGAAGACAGTTACCAGACCAGCCGCGGAAATTTCGTGCTCCGGGATCCGATGTTCTTGGATATGCAGCCTTCCTATCATCGAATCTTATTGTGTATTGGACGGGTTGGCACACAAACTCTAGGCTCTTTATATCTATTCTAATAGGTTTTATTTTATTTGGCATTTATAACTTTATTGCCCGTAAAAACCCATCAACTCCTCCTCTTCACCTTAAGGCGGCTTCTTGGATTCCGATTTGGCTCGGGGGCCTGGCAATCATAAGTTTCTTTGGCCCGTATGATGGGGGACTTGATCTTTTTAAGACTGGCGTAGGAGAGCTGATTGTCGCCGTTCTAAGTGGGTTCGTTTATTGGATGAGCTTGGCTTTAAGACTTTCAACGGCGGAAACGATTCGGAATGTCGAGAGAACAAGAGAGTAAACGACAAGGTAGTTTAGATGATTACGGCCAGCGTTTTTTACCACCTTTGCCATCATTTGTACCAGTGTTTGACAAACAATTTACCAAGTGACGCCACCCACTTTACCACACAGTAAATGGGCTACTCTACTTTGCCCAAAGCAGTGCAAATTCGGTAGTCTGCCACCATTGACCTAACTTTTGTCCGTGTTGTGGAACTATCGTAGGTGTGGCATAAATAATGCCTAAGAGGCACACATGCTCAAACACGATAACACGGACAAATTGATTCTAAGCATTCGCTGGCGGGGCCCCTTCCCCTTCCAGCGTCTGCAAAGAATCGGGCGTTATAGTCAATGGCAAGCAGCTGCACTGTGGCTCTGGCTCTATTCATAAAAGTATAGCGTTCTGAATGAAGACTGGTAAAAAGACTGTCATTCGATGCTAAATTTAATGGCGGGGATTGGTAATAAATATGTCATCGCTGGTACATTTCCGTGGCCGTAATCAGTTTAGATACAAATTTGGTATAGCAACCGTGTCTAAGCCCGAAAATATAATGTTTACGGGCTTTGTCCACATAATATAACCCTACTTTCTTTTTAGTAATTCTGCCTATTTTTAAGTTCTCTCGGGGTTGTTTACGTCCTAATGGTAATGAATAAAGTATACTTGAAATCCCACTATTTGCCGCTTACTAGTCTTCCCCTTTAAAAAAACTACTCCTCTAATTGCTAGTTGTGTCTAACAATTAGGAAGTAGTTAAGTTCTGCGATCCTCTATCCTTTTAACCTATAGAATTATGGAATTGGTTCAATTAAAAACTAATTTAAGGATATGATCTTTTATAAATTGAAATTTACTTATATCAAAGTTTTCGACTAAATGTCCAAAGAAGAAATCTTCATCTATTGACTTCTTACTAATTTTTTTTACATATCTAAGTAAACTGGCTAATAAATATTTACCTGATATAAGACATTTAAAAAAAGGTGCTTCCAATTCTTGAATTAATACATTTATATATTCATATTCATCTTCAAATCGTTCAATAGACCCAATCCCTTTTTGAACATATTTTTGTCTTAATTTATTAATATATTTTTCTACTTTTTTATTGTCGACTTTATAACCATTATCTTCAATAAATTTATATGGAGATAATTGAACGTTTTCACCAAGTTTATGCTTTCTACAAATAATAAACGCGATAAATAATGGTAAAAAAGCAAGACTGATCTCATTTAACCACTTTTGAAATTGTACAATGTTCCCCAATTCCTCTATCGGTAAACAAAGTTTCCATTGTAATGCACGAAGCACTGCAACCTCTTCTATTAAATAATTTTCAATACAATATTCCTTTAAATAAATTAATAATTCGTCTTCAAGATTCTCGATTTCTAAAAAGGGATCTAAATCTTGGTCTACAATAAAAAAACATGGACTAGGGAGGCTAATTTGATTTGATCGGTATGATTTTAAAGCCCTTATTATATTTCCTTTTCCTTTAAGAGAGAATACCCTTTTTATTTTTAATTCATTTTTAAATAATTCGTTAAATAATTTTAAATATGCATGGACAATTTTTTCATCTTCAACGTATATTGTTATATCATTATATGACGAGTATAATTTACTTAGAGCGAGTTTAGATATATCATTATGGATAGGAAGACTATTCATTGTATTCACCTCGTACTTCTACACACTTATCAATTCGATCTCCAATAATTTCTGGTGAATGAGTAGCTAATATTAATTGTGCATTCGGTATAAGATTAACTAAGTTGCTTAAAAGTTTATTTTGCCACTCAACATGTAGTGAAAGCTCAGGTTCATCTATAATTAAAGCTCCTTTACCAATTTGATCTAAATCTAAGACCAAAAAAATAAAAAATATTAATATATGTTTTTCCCCCGATGACATATGTCCTACTAGATTTGATTTTTCACTGCCTATTCTTCTAAATTTTATAGTTCGTGTAGATTCTTGTATAAAGACTTCTTTACCAGCATCTGAAAAGAAGCCATTAATAACCTCAAGCATCTTTGTAACTGGACCTCGAATTTTTTTCCTTTCTTCATTAGCCTTATTAATTAATAGTGCAATTTCATTTAGTTTTTTTAATTGAGAAGTAGCTGATATATAATTTGCAAAATCAAGTGCATTATTTATACTAATTTGGCCATCTTGAAGTATACTAAAAGAGTCTCTTAATGTATTAAGTTTATTTGCTATCCTTTTTAAATCGCTTTCTACTGGTAAGTCAAATTTTAAATTTTCATTATTTTTTATTAATTCATCTATATTTATTTCTTCTCTAATATTTAAGTCTACCGTCTTAATATCGTTATAAACAGTAGTTTTTGTTAAAACATCTTTCTTTAACCTTTCTAGAATATCATTTTCCTTTTGTATAAGTTTTGCGATATAATCCCTTAATAATGAAACAGCACTTCTAATAATGGAGTCTAATGAACTTCCAGATATTTGCCCAAAATGGTGTCTCCTTTGACTATGAGTTCGCCTATTTTCATCATATAGTTCTAAACTTGAAATATTTTTCCTTGATATTGGCAAATAAAGATGATAAAAATTTTCCTTTATTTTACTTTTCATATCATTTATACTACCTTTTGTAAGGTCTTCATTATATATTGTTTTTTTTATTTTCTCTTGCATATAAAAATTACCATGTACTACATCATTCTCAAAAGTCTCTCTTTCGTAATTAGAACCATGGGGTATAATGCATTGATGATCTTCGTAAATTACTTCATAGCAATTTTCATTTTTATTAATGATCTGAGAGGAAATAATAATTTTATGCATTTTCCTAATTGAATCGAAAGCGATTAATTCTAAATATTCAAACACATATCTGTTAAGCCTTTCTAATTTTCCTGATATTATACTTGATAAAATGTTTAATATAGTTGTCTTTCCACATCCATTAATTCCATAGAAAATAGTTACATCATCATTGAAATGTAGAGTATATTCTTTTTCATAAAGACCTTTAATAAATAAACTTTTAATCTTCATTGTTATCCCCTTATTTTAAATTAAATCAATATCTGGTAAAAATGATTTAATGATTTTACCTTCCAAATAAACAAAAGCCATTTTAAAGTTATTATACTGAAAATCTAAATTATTGATTTGACACGGGACTATTTAACCAGGAATTATTTTCAAGGTGAAAAGGTTTTAAGTGTCCCATTTATGAAACAGCCTGGAAAATACGTTAAGGATTACGATGTTCTTTAATAATAATTTTAGGCTCTTTTAGAAAGCACTGATTTTTCAAGGTAGATAAGACTTCTTTATAAGTTTCCTAACTCTTTATCCGGGCCTCCTTTTTTTAGACTGTATTTTTAGTACCAAATATACTAAACGTTGCAAAATTCAATTACAACTTATAGACCATACTGCTCTAATAGGCTAATAAGCATACCATCTAGGGAACTCCAAATTGGTATAGTTCCCCAACCCTGCCTAAAACCAATTACAGGACTTCGGTAAGCACTGAGTATAGGGCAGAAAAAAGGGCCGCCCTTTCTTTGTGGATTTAGTTTAAATTAGAATTAGCAAACTAATATTGTATATCCTAGAAAATAGCCGACCTTTTAATTAAATAAGACCTATATACACAATCCGCCTTCTTTAAAATTAGTTATTAAAAATAAAATTTAAAGCAAGTTTAACTTTTTCATTATTTGGTATACAGTTAAAACAGCAGTTCCTATTTGGGTAATTATTACAGGTAATTTATAGATTAATGACTTTCCTGACCTAGTGTTAACCAATTTCACCAATAAACTTACAATACCACTAAAAATACCAACAAAAGCAAAGAATAATAAGAATGAAATTACCCAATTTATCAAAGTGTAAGGAAAATAATAGTGTAATAAAGCCCATATTACTAAAAGCCCTAAACCAATTCCCAAATTATCAAATCCAAATTTTTTATTTTCACTTTCCAATTCAGTTCCAAGTCCTATTGTACCAACAGAAATTAAAATAGCAGAAATTATATATGATAAGTCTTTATTTCCTAAGTAATCATGATTTAGATAAATAAACATTGCCAGTAGTATAAAGGCTAAAGCAAGTCCTATACCAAATTCCTTTTGATCTTCATTTTTATTATTCATAAAAACCACCTAGTAATTGTTCATATGCCAATTAAAAGTTTTAAGTAATATCTGATGTTCCATGTATCAACTAATGGCTAAAAGCGGCAGATAATATGTTCACCTTGGTTGCCATTAGCCATTGATAAAACAATTTAGATAGAGCATAGCAAATCGAAACGAGAGATCACAGACCAAACTTTCTTTTCAGAAAGAATTGTGAAGGAAATAAGTAAATTATAATAAAATATTATATTTATTCCATTAAACCCCCATTTAACCAAAATTTTCTCACCAAATTGTTTGTTAATAAAAATCCTATAAAGTTTCACATTATAATTATTTCAATTATTTTACCATTTTTACTTAACCACTCCACAATACCTTTCAATCTCATCCCAATCCATGCAAATCCTCAAAATATCTTCCTCAATTAACTGGGTACCAGTCTGCACTTCAATAAACTCAAGATTAGAATTCGCTTTTATAGCATGTTCTGTACCAACCGCTATAGTTAAAACATCACCAGGGTTTACTGATTTAAACTCGCCATTTATAACAGCTTGCCCTTGACCATTTACAATAGTCCATACCTCTTGCCTTAATTCATGTTTTTGGTAGCTAATGTTTTGGCCCTTTTTAACTTTAATTCTTTTTGTTAACACTTCTTTACCAGTTTCTTTATATTTTGTATAATCAAGAACCCGATACCATCCCCATCGTCTTTCTTCATACATAGGCCTAGGATCAGTATCCTTTAACATCTCTTTTATTCTAGGACTTGCATTCTTATCAGAAACAAGAATACCATCTGGACTTGCCGCAACTACTACATTACTAACTCCTAAAACCATTATAGGTATATCTAACTCATTAATTAGATGGGTATTTTGTGAGTCTTTACTAACCTTACCCTTACCTATCTGGCAAGTTGCCATTTCTTCAGTTAGTGTATTCCACGTCCCCAAGTCTTTCCAATAACCATCATAAGATAAAGCTACAATACTCTTTGTTTTTTCAAGTACTTCATAATCAAAGCTATTTTTTGGCAGCTTATCATACAATTTTACTAATTCATCAAATTGAATCGGTAGACCCTTTTCTTCTAACATTGAAATAATATAATTTAATTTAAAGGAAAATACACCACAATTCCATAGTGCAGATTGATTTATTAGTTGTTTAGCTCTTTCTTCAGTTGGTTTTTCCTTAAAATGACACACTTGGATCATATCGTTATTTACAGTTTTCGGAACAATGTAGCCGTATTTTGATGAAGGGAAAGTTGGTTTAACACCTAATAATGCTAAATCAGAATCTGTATTTAATAATGCATCCCCCAAGTCTTTTACTCTATTAAAAAACTTTTTATCAACATATGGGTCAACTGGAAGCACACTAATCACTTCATTTAAGCTTACACCTTTAATAGAGTAAAGATAAACAGCCGCTAGAGCGATTGCTGGAAACGTATCCCGCCGTTCGGGTTCTATAACTAGTGGAACATCTTGCCCAATTTGTGATTGAATCATATCCACTTGGCTTTTACTTGTTGCAATAACTGTAGAGTTATGTAAATTTAACGAGGATAACTGTCCCCATACTCTCTGAACCATCGAAGACAGCTGTCCATAATTATCATCTAACACCCTTAAGAACTGTTTTGAACGCGAATCATTTGAAAGAGGCCAAAGGCGTTTTCCTGAGCCTCCTGAAAGTAGGATAAGTTGCATATAACATACCCTCCTTATTTATTTAGAAGATCATAATAATGTTGTTCTATTATATTTCTTGAATAATTATTTTTAAAAAACTCCTTAGATTCTAAAGAGAGTTTTTGATTAAGCGATTTATCACATAATCGTTTCATTAATTCGGGATATTTGTTTAAATCATCTTCAATAATTGCCTGAACTCCATTTTTCAAGTTTATACCTTCTGTACCATATGAAGTGGAAATAATAGGAATGCCAAAATTCAAAGCCTCAATAGTTTTAAGTTTGACACCACTGCCAAATAGTAAGGGTATTAAAAGTGCACATGCATCATGAAACACCTCTCCCAAGTTTTCGACAAAGCCCTTAATCTCTATGTTTTGATTATATTTTTCGGAAAGGTCTATCAGTTCCTCACTTGGATGTTTCCCTATTATAACTAACTTAAAGTCTGGTATTATTTTTAGTATCTTTTCTAATTGTGAATTTAAAAAGTACAGTAGCGATACTTTATTATGTGGAATATTTAGTGAACCTAAAAATAAAAACTTTGGATCACCATTAAATTCCCTACATATTGTTTGGACCTTTCTTAAATTTGGCTTTATTTCATAAATGTTATCTCTCCTACTACGTTTTTTTAGTAGTTTCACTTCATCCGGATTTATTAACAAATTTGAATTGAAATAATTCACAAGGTTGTTTTCCCTTTTAGTTATTAATTTCCTCTCCATACTTAAAGCCTTTCTTTGTACGAAATCTACTTTTAAAATAGAATGAAAAAGAGGTGGTATAAATCGTTTGAAATTCCCAATTGCCTCTAGTTCAACATTCTTTTGATCCATTACTTCTAGCATTTTTTCATATCTTATAGAAAATAAATCATCTAAATATAAAATATTTTTTATATTAAAATCAATTTCCAATTCCAACTTGTATTGACCAGTTCTTAATGTATCAAAGATAATTGTATCAGGTCTTATACTTTTTATAATTCGATTTAATTCTTTTAGTATTCTTTTTGAATATAACATTGATTCTTGAATAGTTTTTTTTCTTTTTAAAACAGTAAAGTAAAATAGATTATAGAGCTTATTTAAATTGCTTGGTTTCTCTATGCTATACATATTAATGTCTTTGTATTGAATAAATTCACTCGAGTCAATTACAACATAAGATACATTATAATTGTTTATAAGATATTCTAATAACCCACCTAAAACAACTTTTTTTCCGTTATCCGTTGGATACGGGAAAATTGTGCTGATAAATAGAATTTTTTCTTTCAACGTTTAGCCCCCTGTCAAAAAAACCACTTTTAATTAAGCCAAGTAAAAGCCAGCAATCTATAGTTGCATAAGAATCAAAGTTCAAAAATATGGCTATTACAAGAAAAAAGGTAAACACACTAATATTACCTTTACAAAATTTTTTATAAAAAGTTATTAGGAATCCAAGGAATAAAGTAATCCCAATAATACCTTCTTCAGCTAATATCTTCGAAAAGAGATTCCTAGGTGTAAAAACCTTATTATTTATAAAAGCATTAAAGTAAACCTCAGGATACTTTATACCTTCTGGAAAATATGAGAGTAAAATTTGCTTAAACTCCAAATAAGAGTTTCCTCCTCCTAATCCAAATATCGGATGTCTAATAAACTCGATAAAACCTATTAATGGGAATGTAATTCTTACAAAAAAAGACCCGTCTAAAAATAGAACATCTTTAAATGATGTAATATTTGATAGTTTTGAAAAGCGATTTATTGAATAGTTACTAATTCCACTATCTAATAAAATTAGTTTTAATCCAATAAACAAGACTAATAATATTAATACACCCAAAAAAAGATTCTTAACTTTTTTTGTAAATATCATATATAAAATTAACGAAAATCCTAGCACTAAATATCCATAGAATGAAAAGGAACACACAAACAAAATAATTAAATTTATAATTACTGTTAAAATAAAAAGACTCTTTTTTCCCCGTAAAAAAAACAAAAAAAGTACTAACCCCGTTAGTATATGAAGCATTGCCCAAGAGGGCTCTCCAGAAACTCCTTGAATTCTCTTATCATATACATTCTGAGCAAAGAAACTTGTAATATTATTAACAAAACTTAACTTTCCCGAAAATTGATTAATTAACTGTAAATCTCCTAAAATAATTAAAGGTACAAAGGCAAGGATTAGAGATATTAAAAAAGTTCGGTAATATTTCAGTTCCTGAAATAGCTCACCATAATATGTCGAACTAAAATATACACATAAACCTATTACAAGAGTTGCTACATGTGCAATAGTATTAGCAACTTCACCGTTTTGGAATACAGTAAAAAGTGAATGTAAACTACTATAAAAAGCAAATAATATCAAAAAAATGTCACTTCTCTTTAATTTGATACTTAATAATAAAATTATGCAAAATGTTAAAAAGAACGTAAACATACTAATTGGCCTATAAATTGAAAAGTTAAAATAAGGTAACCGATCATACGGGATTAAAATAATAGAGATTATGAAAGAAGTAAACGCTAAAAATCTAATTTTTTACACCACTTTTCTTAATAGTTCATGTCTTTTATTTGTTTTAACCATTGAAAAATATATAATATTTAGTAGAATTCCCGTCGATAATGCTGAAATAGCCGCACCTTTTAAGCCAAATGTAGGAACTAAAACAAAATTCAGTATAACATTAAATACTAAAGCACATATGACAGCGAAGGCTCTTTGCATCTGTTTATTAAGAACTGTTAATATTACTCCATATGTAACGCCGGAATATCTTATAAAGAGTAAAAAGGATAATAATCTTAACAAATTAATAGCCTCATTGTAAGCTTTCCCATATAAGAAATTAATAATAAGCCTAGCAAAAATCAGGACAAATATTGTTATTAATACACCTGTTGAACTCATAATAAATGTAAATTTTTTATTAACCTTATGAATTTCCTTATAGTCATCCATCTTTGAAATATACGGTAAATATACATTTGAAAAAATAGTTGTCAGTATTAACAGACCTGATATTATTTTCATAGCAGCTTGTTGAATTCCAACATTATAGGAATCCATATACCACTCTATAAATACAACATCTATTTGGAAGTATAAAGCACTTACTATTAATTGAATGGCATAAGGAAAATTAATTATTAATACCCGCTTTATCTGATTAAAGGATACATAGCTTTTCTTGAAGGAAAAAAATGAAAAACATGTTCTATAGGATAAAATCAACCCTATAAGTCTTGTAATGACAAATCCTATAGCTATCATTATCGGACTACATTTAAAAAGAATTAATATAATTATAGTTATTAAAAATACCAAGTTTACTATTATATTAACTTTAGACTCTATATTAAATTTATTTATTACCCTTAAAGGCAGTAGAAAAAATTGAGTTAATGAAAAAAACACAGCTGCAACATATAGCAACATAAATATTACCAATTTAGTATTATTAAAATTTAAAATTATTGTTATTATTAAAACCAATATAGAAATTAATAGTGAAAGTATTAATTTAGCAACTAAGGCATTACTAATTAAACTATTTTGTTTATTATAGTCTGATTTACTGAGCTCTTTAATTAACCGTAAGGAAAATCCATAATCAACGAAAAGAATTAATAAATTTGAAGTTACAAAACCAAACATAAAATCACCAAAGATATTAACATCCCAAATTCTCGCTAATAGAAAAAAAATCAATGTTGTGGAAGCATATTGAGTACCCATAGTAATAAGCATAAACCAAGTGTTTTTGATCATTTGTATGCCTCCTTTACTTCTTAATAGTTAATATAAAATCTATTATTCTTTTAGAATTGTTATTATCAAAATAGTTATTAAATACCTTTGATACTCTTAATCTATCTTCAAAGTAATTATCATAAAACTGTATTTCTTTTAATTGCTTTAGTACCTCAATCCAATCAGTACATTTTGGTCCAGGGGTTACTTCATAATAATTAAAATTAAATCCAGTTATTTTTGATTGATAGAGTTCTATATCAAAAGGTGTAAATATAATTGGCCTATTTAATAATAAGTAGTCGAAATAAACACTGGAGTAGTCAGTTATTAGTACATCGGTTTCAACTAATAGTGGATATGGATCTGCTTCTTCATAAATAAAAATATTTTTTGTACCTTTTAAAGTAACTGATAAATCTACTATTTCTGTAAAGTGCGGCTTAATTATCAGAATACAGTTATTTTTATTTAAAAAATTGTCATATTCTTTAATATTAAAATTATAATCTTTAAGTAAATTTATTATTTTAATATTTGTTCTGGCTCTATGAGTAGGCAACCATGAGTAAATTTTTTTGTTTTTAAATTTTAAAAAGTACGAGCTATTAATTTTATTATTTGAAAAAAAAATATCATTACGTGGTTGACCTAGTACCTTAATTCTTTTAGGTTCAATTTTAAAAGAGTTAGCCATAATGTCTTTAATACTACTTGTAGAAGTTATTAAATAATCACATTTATTATATTGTAGATATGGGAATAATTTAAATAAAATGAGAATCATTTTATTTTCCCACCTCTTCCTTTCCTTCCAACCGTCAGAAAGAAATCCAATTTCTTTTAATGGTGTCCCATGCCATAATTGAATAATTTTTGTACCTCCAAGTAAAGGTGGGAATAAATCATTTAGTTGATGAGTTATGATGGCGATGTTAGCTCTTAACATTAAGCATAACCCTTTTAATGAATAAATATATACAAAATTTTTCCCCTTAAAATTTAGAGCAAGATTTTTATTCTTAGTTAACCAATAGTAACAAAACCCAACATCATTTTTTAAAATAAATTCGTAAAGGTATTTGGAGTTATCTGAGTAATACTCTCCTCTTGATGAACCAAATATTACTAAGTCTCTCCGTTTCGGAATTAACTTTCCTAATAAATATATTGGCAGTAAGATAACTTGAATAATTAGCTTTAAAAATCTACGTCTTACAATATTAAATAAACTTCTATTCATTTTCGTTTCTCCATAGTAAATCTTATTTATAATACTAAAACCGAGATCTTCGTAAATACATCTTTAAGTTTTACTACCAAATAAAAAATCCATATTTTCAAACTATATGATCATATTAAAGATATGATAATCCTCTTATATTTTTTTATAATAGGATTAATAGGCACCTTTACTTCTTAAAATGTCTACTACAGTTTTTATTAAAATTTTTATATCAAATTTAAAATTTTTATTGTAAATATAATAAAGTTCTAAATCAACCCTTTCAGGGTAACCTACATCACTTCTCCCCGATATTTGCCAATAGCCAGTCACTCCCGGTTTAACTGAAAGGAAAATATGCTTCTTTTCACTATATTCCTCTAATTCTTCAATTACAATTGGTCTAGGACCAACTAAGCTCATTTCACCTTTCAAAACATTTAGCAATTGTGGTAGTTCATCAAGACTTGTTTTTCTTAAAAACCTCCCAATATTTGTTATCCTCGGATCTTCAGACGGTTCCAATTTATAATTATTTTCAAGATACTTTTTATATAATAATTTATTTTCTTTTAGTTTTTGATCAGCATTTACAATCATTGATCTAAACTTATAAATGTGGAATATTTCCCCCCCCTTACCAAGTCGTCTTTGTTTAAAAAAAACTGGTCCTTTTTGTTCACCAAATAAGTACAAAAGGGTAATAAGTAAAAAAAGGGGGGATAGAATAACAAGACCAAATAGCGACCCAAAAATATCAAAAGTTCTTTTAACAAACATATATCCTTTTTGACTTTCCAATACTTCACTTTCTACAGAGTTCTCACTTTTTATATTCTCTTGTGTTTTAGTAAGGGCCATTTTTCCACTCCCTTAAATAAAGCTGATTTTCTCTTCGGCTAAAATTTCCTCTAACCCTATAATTACTTTACCTTTAATAGTCGGATTTCTTAAAGCCATTTTAATTGTTGTTAATACAAATCCTACCTTTTCTCCAACATCATAACGATTACCATCAAAGTTATATGAAAACACCCCTTGAAACTCATTCAACTTTTGGATTGCATCAGTTAATTGTACTTCCCCACCAGCACCGATCTCTTGCCGATCTAGAAACTCAAAAATTTCAGGTGTTAACACATAACGACCCATGATCGCTAGATTAGAAGGAGCATTTTCTTTCGGCTTTTCAACAAACCTATTGACTTGATATAATCGCCCATCTTGCTTATTAGGGTCAATAATGCCATACCGATGTGTTTCATTTTCAGGTACCTCTTGAACTCCAATAACGGATGAACCAGTTTTCTCATATTGATTTATTAACTGTTTAATACAAGGTATCTCGGATTGTACGATATCATCACCTAATAGCACAGCAAAAGGTTCATTGCCAATAAACTTTCTAGCACACCAAACAGCATGTCCAAGACCTTTTGGCTCTTTCTGACGAATATAATGAATATCAACCTTAGATGATTCGCGGACCTTTTCTAATAATTCATATTTTTCCTTCCGAATAAGGTTATCTTCTAATTCAAAAGCATTATCAAAGTGATCTTCAATTGCCCGCTTACCTTTACCAGTAACAATAATGATATCTTCAATACCAGCATCAACGGCTTCTTCTACTATGTATTGAATCGTTGGCTTATCAACAATCGGCAGCATTTCTTTAGGCATTGCCTTTGTTGCGGGTAAGAACCGAGTCCCTAAGCCTGCAGCTGGGATGATAGCCTTTTTTACCTTTTTCAAAAAAATCCCCCCAAATAATGAATGATGTAACCGAATTATGTACTAAGATTAGTTTAAAATAATCCCAGAAACTTTTTCTGAATAATTTCAATAGGCTCTTCCTTGTATACCATTTCTCCATTAACTAACAGTTGTGCATTTTCGAGAAATAAATATCGATATTCAGAGCCGAATTCTTTGTCTATTATTTCAAATGCTTCTTGCATATAGAAGTTTCTCATTGTTGTGTTATGAGCATCAGAAGCTATAAAATGAGTAAGATTATTTTCTATCATTTGTAATGATAGCTTTTTAATCTTCTTACCAAATTTCCCACAAAGACATGCGGCAGTCACTTGAGTTAGGGCACCGCCTTTAACTAATTGATAGAGTATGTCTGAGTTTTGTGCAATTTCACTGTTACGCTCTGGGTGAACAATAATCGGGATAATGTCTTGCTGCTGCATGTCAAAGAACAACTGTTTTGTAAAACGCGGGACATGGTTAGATGGAAATTCGACAAAGATATACTTCCTTCCATCATTTTGAGTTAGCAGCTCGCCTGATAGGATCCCTTCAACCATGTCACCATAAATACGCGTTTCTTGACCTGGTAACACTTTTAACGTAATATTTTCTGCAACAAGCAATTGATTTAATTGATCTACATCATTTAGAATTTTTGTTCTATTATTTTTCCAGTTTCTGTTTCGATGGTGCGGTGTAGCAATAATATGGGTAATACCTTCTTTGACTGCTTCTTTAGCCATTTTAATAGATTCAGCTTCATTCGCGGCGCCATCATCAACATTCGGTAAAATATGACTGTGTATATCAATCACAGTAAATCCTTCTTTCTTTTACCAATCTATCGGACTATGACAATTGTATCATAAAAGATGCACAGAAATACATCTTTTCCAAAAAATTAACTTTGTGCATAATAATAGTAATAATTGCTTTTCTTTTGCGGCTTGCGATTTAAGACTGTGCCCACTATTGTTCCTTTAGCTTGTAATAAAAGTTCTTTTGCCTTTAATGCAGCTTCTTTTTCTGTCTCGCCGCTTTGGATAACCAGCACTGTACCATCACAAAGGTTAGTCATCACTTGTGCATCTGTTACGGCTAGGACTGGCGGTGTATCAAAGACGATCATATCGTACATAGTTAATGCATGTTTGATAAAAGATTTCATCGCTGTAGATGCTAGCAGTTCTGCTGGATTTGGAGGTATCGGGCCGCTTGGCAGAACATATAAATTTTCAACTTCTGTCTTTTTAACTATTGATTCAAATGTTGTTTGCTTTGTTAAGAGACTTGTTAATCCTTGTGTATTAGCTTGTCTAAAAGTATAGTGTACGGTTGGTTTTCGTAAATCCGTATCTACTAGTAACACTTTCTTCCCTTGCTGTGCAATCGTTACTGCCAGATTGGCAACCGTTGTTGACTTTCCTTCCCCAGGACTTGACGAGGTTACCATAACGGTTCTCATTTCTTTATCAACTGAAGAGAATTCAATGTTTGTTCGAATTGTTCGGAATTGCTCGGAAATTGGTGACTTTGGATTACGATAAGTGATCAGACTTCGCTGCTTATTCCCAATCATTTCTTTATTATTACGCTTCAAACCTTTCACCCCTTACCGTACTTTTCAAAGCTTCCTTTTTTGACTTTTTACGGCCTGATAATTCCATTTCCGTAATAACACCTAATACTGGTAATTCCAATAACTCTTCCATCTCTTGCTCGTTTTTAACTGTGTTGTCAAGATACTCAAGTAAGAATGCTAAACCAATTGATATCATTAACCCAACAATAAAACCTATTCCGATATTTAACGTTGGTTTTGGTTTAACAGGATTTCCATCACTTGCAAGCTGCGCTTTTGATAAAATGCTAACATTATCAACTTTCATAATATTGGGAATTTGTTGTTTGAATACAGTTGAGATAGTATTAGCGATTTTTTCGGACTGATTTGGACTTTTATCCTCAACCATTACTGTAAAGACTTGTGAATTTTCCTCACTGTTTACATTAAGATTCCTCTTTAAATCGTCCGGCGTCATATTTAAATGCAAACGATCGATTACTTCTTTTAGAATCTTTGGGCTTTTGATAATGACACTGTATGTATTAACAAGCTGAACGTTCGTTTGCACCGCGTTCTGATCATAGACTGACTGCTTATCCTTTGACTGATTAACTAGAATTTGCGTTGAGGCATCGTACTTTGGAGTTATGAAAAAGTATGTAACAAATGCACTAACTGCCGTTGCTAGTATAGTAATTACAAGGATCATAGTAATCCTTTTACGCAACGTCTGAAATATCTCTTTTAAACTAATTGTTTCTTCCATTGTTGCCTCCAATTAACATGTAAAATATTACTGCTAAATTCATTAAGCAATTATAGCACAAAAAATTCCATAAAAGTGGGTTTTTCAACAAATAAAAAAATAATTTTTCCAATGTTTGTTTTTTTGTACAATTGGTAAAACGCAAGACGATTTAGTACCCTTTTACAAGGATACTTCAACATAATAAATTTTTTCTCTTCTTTTACCTAGCTTTTTTTCTTTTAAATAGATCCGATACCCTTCATCCATTAACGGATCATAATGATTCAAGGCTAGTTTATTTTTACTGCAAAACTTATTAATCGCTTCAGTGATTTGATCTGCAACAATGATATCTTCTGGATGTTGATAGGCCGAAGAACTTGATTTTTTTCCATCATATTCTAAAAAGAAGGTATATTTACCCATGACGTCCTCCTGTATTATATAATTTTTTACATATTTCGTCTATGGTTTTTTTAATTTCGCTTTAATATATTACTCTTTTTTCTTTAATTCTTGCAATATTTTTGTAACAAATTACAAATGCCAAATTGCTCTTGTATTGGTAATCAAATGGAACTTGGGGTTGAACCTCTGCATTCCTCTTTCACAATATGCAGTAATTTTGACGATTAACCTATTCACGGAAATCTCAAAAAAGTTATTGTTATCATTGAATCTTTCTTTTTAGACTGTTATAAAATCTCAAGCCTTTTAAAATTTATTTATGCCACTTTTAAAATAGAACAATTATTTTAGTAAAATAGTCCTCATCCTTTCAATACGATAAAAAATGCTGCGGTACAAAGCCGCAACATTTCTCCATACTAACCCAATACTTTATTAAAAAGTATCATCGCTTTATTATTATATAATTCGTAATTGAGTAATTCCTTCTGACTAGCTCCTTTATCATTTGTTCTTATTTTCAAAGCCTTTTTCGCTCTATAATTGTTCTCGTTTCTTTACAGTTAATTGATTAATCTCGCCATCCTTTAATGTCGTTAGAATAAAATCATATTTCCTGCCATGGTATATAAAGGTATCATTTTTCTCTAATTGCGGCTCACCAAGCACCTTCTTAATTTCCGATATTGATGAATCTTTTATATTGATGGTAAACCCAACAACACGATCTTCTTTATACATATATTTTGTATAGCCAAAAGGTTTTTCTTCTCCTTTTTGTTTGCCTATCATAGGCATCGTTTCTTTTAATGAAGGGGTAAATTTAATTTGCTTATCAAGACTTTTAGCGACTTTATCATCATTCAATTCTTTTGGATCGGTGACAGTCTTACTGTTAATCCAACCCTCTACATTATTCTGACCGGTAATTTTTAACCAATCGCCGCCTTTTCCGTGACTTTGATGGGCTTTCTGGACCTTATAGGCTTGGCCAAAATAGGCCATACCGACGGCAACACTGTCCATGTCCGGCTTAGCATGGATATATGCACCAGGTACCTTAATATAACGAATATCATCTTGTTTTATAGCTGCCGGTAACTTAATATCATTTTGTTTTTTAGGAGCTTTTGTATCCTTATGATGTTGGACATTCTTTTGGACGTGTGCTTTTGGTGAAACAGCTGTTTTAGCCTCATTAGCTTTACCCCCAAATGGCCATTTAGGCAATCCGAATTTCATTGCATAACCCGCACCGCCTAAAACAACAATAAATATGACAAGAAGAGCGATCGTCCGTCTTACAAAACGTGCATGACTTCTTCTCTTATGACGTATCTTTCGTTCCTGACGAAGTTGAGCAATCTTATCAATAGGCACTTCCTGGTTCTGGGATATATCTCCTTTTTTCACTTGCCCTTCCCGCACTTGACTGCGCCTTTTTTGAACTTGCTGTTTGAAATCCTTTTGTTCCTCTTTTGACATTGTTTTAAATTCTTGAAGGAACTTCTCATATTGCGGTATAACTTCATCGATTGGACCAAAAGCACGAATCTTGCCTGCCTCAAGCCATAACGCTTTATGACAAATCTTCTTCAATTGACCAATGGAGTGGCTGATAAAGAAGATTGTTTTCCCTCTTTGCTTGAAAGCAATCATCTTATTCAAATATTTATCAGTAAAGATCTGGTCGCTAACCGTCAGCGCCCCATCAATGACCAATACCTCCGGGTCAATATTAACCGATATTGCAAATCCTAATCGAACCATCATTTCATTTGAGTAATTTTCCATTGGCTGATCAATAAGTTTTCCAATATCCGCAAAATAAATAATATCCGGCATTAACGCTTGAATCTCATTCTTATTAAATCCGTGCATTAACAATTCCGATTCTATATATTCACGCCCGGTTAAATGATTATTCAGCCCTGCGGAAATGGCATTTAAATAAGTTTTCCCTTCAATTTCAATACTTCCGGAAGTCGGCGACTCAATACCCGCAATCAAATTCGATAAGGTTGACTTCCCCGCGCCATCAATGCCAATAATACCAATCACATCGCCTTTATCGGCAGTAAAACTAATATTTTTCAAAGCATAAATGTCTTCCCCGTCTCCATTAGACAAATCGTGATCCTGTATTCTTTCCATATTCTTATTATATTTTTTTGTTACATTTTCAAATACAACAGATCGACTCATAGCTTCTCTCCATTTTTAGTCGTATGTAGTCTATTTCTATTAATATACCAAATTGGCAGATAATTGTCTCCCTAATTCTGAAATTTTAAATTTTATTTGAAAGTACCCAATTATTTTACAAGCTGTTTTACCTTTAAGAATCATTAAGTTTTCGGGAGGATTTTTAAAAAGCTGAATATAAAGGTACATTTCTAACCTATACTGGCCGACGAATTGCGAAACAAATGGTCATAACCAGTATTGACCTCGATTTTAATTATCTTCGAAAGTGTTGTCGGTACTGGTGTAAGCAAAATTAAACTAGGAACATCTCATGCAAGTTCCTATATACATGCAAACAATGTAAATTCCAGAAATCTGAGTGGAGCATGAGGAGCAATTCAAAAGATTTATGTAACCTTATACTGTATAAATTTCTTGAATAGATGTTTAACTAACGGGGAGTAATATTGAAGGAATTATCAGATAGATAAAAATATTTAAAGGAATAATTCACTCAGATAAAGAATATTAAAAAATATGATGATAAGGAGGCGATTATATGGCTAATCATGTAGAAAATCTATATAACTATCATGTATGGGCAAATCAACGGATTATTGATCATCTTAAGACACTTTCTCCTGAGAAATATCAAAAGGAAATAAAGAGTGTCTTTTCTTCTGTTTCAAAGGTTTTATCTCATCTCTATTTAGTGGAATATGGTTGGCTTAATACCCTCGAGGGTCAGAGTATGAATGAAGCAATGCAATCTTCATTTCAAATCCAAGAAAAGATTGAGAAACTGTCCATTGAAGACTTAGAAACGGAATTTCACACTTTAACATCTCGGTTTAAATCCTTTTTGAACAGACAGGAAGATATTGAAAAGAGAATAATGTTGGATAATCCATGGGCAGGATTAAGAGAAACAAGTATATCTGAAATGGTCTTACACGTTGTGAATCATGGAACCTATCATAGAGGGAATATTTCAGCTATGTTACATCAGTTGGGTGATTCTTCAGTTATGACTGATTATGCTTTTTATTGGTATTCTGAAAATGTTAACTAGGCAAGAGAAGAGCAATCCACTTTTTCTTCAAAAAGGTAACGTTTGTTGAGGACCGAGAGCTGTTTAAACAGCTCTTTCTTTGAACTAACGGATAGCGTTTGTGGAATGTTGCTGCCTTAAAGAAACCATTAAAAAGCCGGTCAATTGGGATTATCCAAGTTGCTAATACAAACTATATTGCCTATGTTGTAGATCCCGTTGCTAACAAACGTTTTGTCCATATTGAGTTAGTCCGGCCAAAAGACAAAAATCAATTTTTAAAAAAACAATTTAAAATTTACCGATTAGCACCTTATTTAAAATCCGACAATTATACAAAAAAAGAGCCTCTTTATAAAGAGAACTCTTCTATTAGATATAGAATTTTAAAAGTTATAGGACGGTGGCAATATTAAGCGTATCTTACCTTTATTTAACCTGTTACCCTTAAATGAGATTCTTAGAGTTTTCAGGCTGCCATTCTTATTTTCCTTGCTATAGGCTCGGCCGTTTCTTAACTGTTAGCTGATTAATCGTACCATCCTTAAATGTTGTTAGGATAAATTCATATTTTTCACCATGATATATGAATTTATCCTTTTGTTTCAATTGCGGTTTACCCAACACCTTCTTGACGTCAGATATGGATGACTCCCTTAAATTAATCGTGAACCCATTAACATGACCATCTTTAAAAGAATAATTTGTGTAGTCAAAAGGCTTTTTTTCCCCTTTTTGTTTACCAATCATCGGAATTGCCTCTTTTAATGACGGTGAAAAGCCAATGAGCTTATCAAGCTTTTTAGCAACTTTATCATCCTTCAATTCTTTTGGATATGCAACAGTCTTACTGCTGACCCAGCCTTCGCGGCTTTTCTTATCGGTCACTTTTAACCAATCAAGACCTTCTGATTTATCATGCTGGGACTTCTGTACCTTATAGGCTTGGCCAAAATATGCCATTCCGACAGGTTCACTATCCATGTTCGGCTTGGCATGAATATACGCACTTGGTACTTTGATATAACGGATATGATCATCTTTGACATTAGCAGCCTTATTTTTCTTTTGATGTTGAACGTGCGCTTGTGATGGCTCCGCTGTTTTCGTGTTATCAGTTTTACCGTCAAACAGCCCGCCTGATTTTACCGCAAAGCCCGCACCACCTAAAACGACAACCAATAAGGCAAGGACCAAAATCGTTCGCTTAGCAATCCGTGCATAAGCATTTTTCTTACGACGCTCTTTTCGATCTTGGCGAAGCTGGGCAACCTTATCATCAGGTACACCTTTTGTCTTAGGTGTATTTTCTTCAGCTGTTTGACTCTCTTGCTCCTGTAATTTGCTTCGCTTTTCTAACACAAGCTGTTTGAAATTCTTTTGTTCTTCTTTAGACATCTTTTTAAATTCTTTGAGGAACTTTTCATATTGCGGAACGATCTCTTCAATTGTTCCAAAAGCACGAACCTCTCCCGCTTCCAGCCAAAGCGCCTTATGACAAAACTTTTTCACTTGGCCAATGGAGTGGCTGATAAAGAAGATCGTTTTTCCTTTTTCTTTGAACTCATTCATCTTATCCAAACATTTATCCGTAAACGTTTGGTCACCAACTGATAAAGCCTCATCAATGACCAACACATCCGGATCAATATTAACTGATATTGCAAATCCTAACCTTGATTTCATCCCGCTCGAATACTTTTTCACCGGCTGGTCAATAAACTTCCCAATATCGGCAAATTCTATAATCTCCGGCATTAACGCTCGAATTTCCTTTTTATTAAACCCGAGCATTAGACATTTCAATTCAATATTTTCCCGCCCAGTCAGCTGATTATTTAACCCGGCGGCAATTGCTATTAGAGAGGATTGTCCCTTTACTTCAATTTTCCCTGAAGTCGGAGGCACAATACCTGCGATTAAGTTTGATAAGGTCGACTTCCCGGCACCGTTGACACCGATAACCCCAATGACATCGCCCTTCTCCGCAGTAAAATTAATATTTTGCAAGGCGTAGAAGTCTTCCCCATAACCATTTGGCAATAAGATATCCTTGATTCTATCTGTATTGCTGTAATGCATTTTGTATTTTTTTGTTACATTTTCAAAGATTACTGATTGAGACATAATTTCTCTCCAATAAATTTAATTAAAAGTAAAAGACTACAATTTATAGTAGCATACAATTCGACATATATCTGCTATTTTTCGGACGATATCTTAAAGTAAAACAAAAAAATAGGCTTGAATACTATGACTCATTCCTATTTTTTCAAAATCTAGTATTTTACCTGTCGAAAGGTTTAAAGTATACAACAACAAGGTCCATCCTACTATTTTACGATAAGGTCTTTTCTTTTATTTAAATACTGATCGGCTCTTTAATATCATGCTGTTGTTTAAGATTTCGTATTTCATCATTCCAATAGTTTAATAAACCTTCGTTTAATTTATACTTTGGTTTAAAACCTATATTATTAAGTAATGATATATCAGCATATGATTCACGAATATCTCCATCACGAAATTTGTGATTAATTATTGGTAGATTAACGCCAGATATCTCCTCATATATACTAATCATTTCATTTAGCGAAATTTGTTTTCCAGTGCCTACATTAAAAACTCTTCCTAAGGATTCATTAGATTCCGACACTAATAAAAGAGCACTTATTACATCATCTACAAATATAAAATCACGAGTCTGTTTACCGTCACCATAGAGTATAAATGGATTATAATTACCCATTTTGTTAGCTTTTAAACGATCAGTTAGTATTGATATAACCCCTGAATATGGTGAATTTGGATTTTGACCTGAACCATAAACATTAAAAAATCTCACAGCAGATGTCGGTAATTTATACAAACTATTATAAGTAAGAACATATCGTTCACTAGCATATTTGTCAATTGCATATGGGGTTAAAGGGCTTATTTCTGAATTTTCCTTTTTGGGGAGTTCTAATGAGTTACCATATACAGCAGCTGAAGATGCAAAAACAAATCTTCTTAAATCTTTTTGTTTTTTTGCTTCTTCTAATAAATATATTGTCCCATTGAAATTAGTTTGGTGTGTCTTTTCCGGATCTTTAATTGATGCTGCTACACTAGCCACAGCAGCCAAGTGGAAAATTTTATCAAAATTATATTTTCCAAAGAGTTCATTTACTGTTTTACGATCACTTACATCACCGTTAACAAAAATTACATTTTTATTTTCAAGTGGAATATTGGATAACTTACCCATTGATAAGTTATCTAATATTACAACTTTTTCTCCATCTTCAAGTAATCTCTTAACTAAATGAGACCCAATAAACCCAGCCCCTCCAGTAACCAATGTATATTTCAAACTCATTTCCCCCTTTTATTTAAAACAAGTTCATTCAAATAATTATAGGTATTTCTAGTATTGCCCCCTTCGTGAAATTCAATGAGGTTGTTAAACTTCTCTTTATACTTATCAAGCTGATTGGAATAAAAATTCTTTTGAATTGCTTTATTAAGGTCTTTAAATTTATTTACAATGTCACCAAATGCAATATTTTCTTGTAAAATATTTGGCGCCCCATACTCTCTTTCTCCAAGCTCTTTATCTTCCCAATAGAAGATGATATTAGCTCCGCCACAAAAACCGTAATAGCATACAGAGGAGTAATCTGTAATAAGTATTTTTGATTCAAGCAGCTTATCCTTTATATCGCCTTCATAAAACAAATGTTTTTTCTCATTATATATATCAGGGAATTGTTCTTGTAAAATGATCTTTGATTTAGGATGTAAGATAATTGTGATTTTCTTATCTTTATAAAACTCCTCATTCTCAATCATGTTAAAAAATTGAAAGTACCTTCCTAAATAACTTCCTTCTTCAATTTTTCCTGTTAAATCCCATGGTCTCCATGTCAGCATAAAAGTAATTTCTTCTTTTTTGGAGTCTCTTTCATTTGCATATAAATCCATATTCGGAATTCCAGTCATTAATAATTGCCTGGAATTATAGGAAGTATTATTAATAAATAAGTCCCTTTCAAATTTCGAATTGACAATAATATAATCAGGAGCAATTGGTACTTTTCTATTAAAATATCCTCTTTCAAAAATATTGGTAGCTAAAGAAGGTCCATGTTGTAAAAAGACTTTTTTATTTATTGATAAGATCTTTTTCTTAAATAATTTATCATTGTCATATAAGCGTCTCTGTAAATGGCTCACTAAGTCAGAAGAAATAAAGCTTCTTGCCAAAAATATATAATAAAAAGCTGAAACGCTATTTTTCGCAAATAAGTTTTTAGGGTATTTCCTTTTTAATTGATAAAAATTCTCGTTGTCTTTGTCTAAGATATAAATACTATTTCGATTACTCTTTATTGCATATTTGAATAACTCAAATCCTGATTCAGAAGCACCTTGAGCAAATTTCTCAAAATAGATATCATAAATTTCCCTTTTTGGTTTAAATAAAGTTAAAAAGTATGCCAATTTTTCTTTCAGGACAATAACTTTACTCATAATACTTGAAACTACTATTACATATTGACCAGTTATTGATTTCCTTACATACATCTCTACATCCGATTTAAATACCCGGATTGATCTAGTATTAAAAATAAAATGTTTTTTGGAATACTTATCTTTTGTCCGCTCTTTGAAATTGTAATAATAATTTATACCATTATTTAGGACTTTTACAAAAATCGGCACATTTATGTCACTGGTATTTAAATAATGCTCATAAATATCTCTCAGCGGTATTCTTACCCAATAAGCATGAACTAACAATGATAGCTTATTAGTTTTCATAGAAAACTTATTACGTATTTTTTTAGGAAACAAAAAATTCACTTTGTAGTTACATGTTTTTTTGTATCCCAATGATAGGTTAATATTGATAAAGTTATACTCCCTAAATCTTAGAATCCCAAAAATAATCAATGATGAGAATAACATAAAGACAAACGATCTTAACATAGGGTGCTTTTCAACCTTATCAGCAATTTGATCTGGAGTTAGCACACTATGGATTTTGCTTTTAACAAAAGAAATATTACAGTTAGAATCAGAATAAAAAATAATCTGCTCATTACCGCTGGGAACTACTTCTATAATTTCCATTGGTTTATATTTAACAGTCTTTACAACTGTTTCGCCATGATTAGAATAAAGGTAATACTTTTTGTTATTCTTTTTATTATGCAAACTTCTTTTACCACTAAAGTCACTATATCCTTCTTTTATTTGTAGATTGTCTTCTAAAAATAGATATATTTGATCAGAAGCTTCAACAGCGTTCATCTTTTCCCTCCCCTATAAGTAGACATAAGACTACGTTTCCCCAAATTAAATGTTACACCTCTCTATGATATCCAACTTTTTTCCTACCTTCAATAAAGTTTGTTAAATTTCTACAAAAAGATTATGTCAACGGTCATAAATTGTAGCTCTAAAAATTCAAATATCAGTAAAAGAATTCCTCATTTCAAATATCCATAAAAAAATGCCGAGGCTTTAATACCCCAGCATTTTTACATTCAACCCAATACTTTATAAAAAGCATCCGTGTCCTTATTATTTTATTTTTAATAGTCAAATGACTCTATTTGATTAACCGTTTCATCATTTGCTGCCATATAAATCCGAGTTAAAACCCATTAATACTAGTTTCCACTAAATTCCCGTACTTACCATTCGACAAACTACTAAATAGCAACAAAATCTGTCGAAACAATTTTCATTTAAAGTGTCATTGTTCCAAATAAAAATACGGGATTCAACAATTCACGTTAAATCCCGCCTAATTAATAATTAATAATCGTATAGTCAAACATCACGGATGAATAATTTGTAATGGCCCAAATAGTGCAAATCATAAGTGCCGTAAGTTATGACTTTCTTTATTTTTATTTTCTCTTTTCGCAATGTAACGTTACCTTGAAAACCAATAACAAAAATCTCTACAATCGGCTAATATTACGGTCAGGCATATCATAAAACTTTATCCCGCTGGAAGCCGGCAATAAATAGGATGCCGGTTCTCTCGTGATACGCGTATTTTCCGTAATAACATTTAAATGACTATTTTTCTGGTAAATAGAGTGATTGCCGTTTTCAAGATGATTGTTTCTAATCATATTAAAGTTTGAATCCACCATGTAAATGGCTCTTTTTCCTGACGCTGTGATTTTATTATTTAAAATCCTGGAATCGTCAATATAGTTCATACTGATTGAATCATTTCTGTTTTTATAGATATGATTATTCTTGACAATCACGTTATCGTATCCGGAAAGATTGATTGCTGTATCCTTTATATCTTCAAAGAAATTATCTTCTATCGTGATATTTTTGGATTTTAATATATTTCCGTTTTTGTCTGTGGCTACCCCGTGTGTGCCTACGCCTCTGATCACATTTTTAAAATGATTTCCCCGGATTGTAATATTTTTTGATATCGTATCGTCATAGACACCATAGAAGGGAAAAGACGTTTTATTGGCTTCTTCGATTTGAATGGTTTCATCGCGAAGACGATAGTTGTGATAATTAATAAATTGATTATAGAACCAGTTATTTTCTATATCTACATTTTCCGAACTGGCAATTTGAATGGCATGTCCTGCCTGAAAGTTATAAAACTTCGCGTCTTTCACCGTAACATGATTCGCATGGTCTATATTAATAAAGAAATTGCTTTTATCCATAGGCTGCTCTTTGATATTAAAATCAAAGTTCCCGCCGATGATATGGATATTGCCTTCACCATTATATTTTCCTTGCTGTTTATACTCTTCGTCCCTCCCGGCATTCATAAACATAACCGTTTGCGTGCCTGTCCGAATCAGGGTTGCGTGCTTGTTAAAAATCATCGTGGTGTTTTTGTAGATAGATAATGTTTTATCCACTTTATATTGCCCAGCAGGAAAGTATAATTTAACGTTCCCTTTACTTTTTGCATAATCTAAGGCTGCCTGTATATTATCTGCCGTATTATCGTTGTTATCAAACCAAGTGACACTGGTGACGCCATGATTGAAAAATGTTTTGATTTCAATTCTGTTCCAGCTGTATATGAGATATATCATGATGATAATGGCGATAGAAATGACAACATATCTTAACTTCATAACACTGATTGATTCTCTATGATATCTTTTAAAACAAATTCATTTAATTGACTGTAGAAATCCAAATAATATTTTTTGGAAAAGTGCCATGGTGATACGCCAAAAGCATGCGCGCCGTCTGATGTATAAAAATTGATATCTTGCCTGATAAAACGTATGTCAGGATATTCTTGTTCAATGATTTCATAGAGTTCCTCATATATTTTATTTTCTTTATCAAGGAAATGGTATTTTTTCTTATCGAAAAAAACCATTTTATTTACTTCATTAATATAGACATCGGCATATCTAAATCGATTGATTAATAGTTTCGTCCGGGGCAAATTGTTGCGAAGCCATTCTTGCAAATCATCTAAAGATGCCAGGATCTTTTCGAAAAGCCTGTGTTTATCCGTTCTATAATTAAATTTTTCAAAATGAGTATTTTTGTAAAAATCGGTGTGTCTCAGTCCATTTGGATTATCTGTAAAGCAGCTGTCCAAATACTTAACCGTTCCGTATCTAATATCAGCATAAAAATCAAAAATGATATAATCCGGCTGCATGTCGATCATTTCATCGCGATAAGGCTTGGTTAAATCCCTTAGCACCGTATTTTGTCTATGTTTGGTTTTTATCACTTCAAGATTTAAGTTGTTGGGAAGCGCGGGCACCGGGTTAGATACAAAGCTGATGATTGAAGATTGCCAAGCGGTACTGACACACTCGTAAATGTCTTTATAGTTATTTATAAATTTACTGTTAAATACATCTCTTGATACGCAAGAGCCGATAACGCCTACTTTTATTTTCCGAGTCATCTTAATATCCAATTCCTTTCTAAACACCTAGCAAATCTTCAATAATATGTGCTAATAATTTTTGCTGAAAATCGTTATAATAACTGGATTCGTAATGATTAAAGCCTATTCCCCATTTATGTTTCGAGTTGGCAAAGTACTTTTTGTCTTGCATATTAATGATATGAACGGATAGATCATACATGCGAGATATTTCTTCAAATTGTTTTGAAACATGGTTGATTCGTTTCGTACGATTTAAAATGTCGTTCCGGTTCAAACTTCTCAATATAAAATGATCATCATAGTAAGCACCCGCAAATTGCGGTATATGGATGATGACTTTTGTATTTGGCAGGTTAGCAGAAAGATACCGGGCTGTAGCTTCAAAGTGATCTTTCAGCAGCCTTTCAAAAGCTTCATTATTTTTATTAAAAGAATACTTTTCAATATGGTCTTGTTCCCCGGCAATATGTTTCAGCCGGCTGTTATTTGTCATGTATGAGTCATTGATTTGACACACACCATAATTTACTTCCGCCAAAAAGTCAAAGATAATATAATCAGGATTGAATGCTGAAAGGCGCTTGAATAGATCTTTGTCAATTTCTTGCTTAATGATTTTCCTGCTGAACTCCGATACTTCTTCCAGCTTATTCAAATCGATGTCAACCGATTTATCCGATGCATAGCTGACAGCGGAACTTTGATATTGCAAAAGCTCCCAGTTAATGATTTTTTCCAGCTTTTCCTCTTCTGAAAGCTCAAAACAACCCCTTGACGCGGCTGTACCAATAATCGCTAATTTGATTTTTTTCATAGTATCCCCTTACAGTTGTTATGTTTTTTGCAGCGCTTGAATTCTTATACTTTTAGTTACCCGCCCCATTGTGACACCACCAGTAAAATTACATGGCAAAAAATCTTCCCTATATCTATTAGGCAAGATTGATTATAAAATCAAACTATTTTATTAATATATCAAACTGGCAAATCACTGTCATTTTTTCTTGGGAATTGTAAATGAAACGTAAAATAACGACGGACTAAATGCCGTCGTCTTTTAACGCAACCGGTCTAAATTAGAAATGCTGCGGGATCAGCCGCAGCATTTCTTATAATTTAACCCAGTACTTTATAAAAAGTACCCATGGCCTTATGATTATACTTTTCATAGTCAAATGACTCTATCTGATTAACCGTTTCATCATTTGTGGCCATATATAACCCGCTCTCAAGGCCTTCAATACTGTTTTCCACTAAAATCCCGTATTTACCGTTTTCCAATACTGTTCTGTTTGCCACAATATCAGTCGCAACAATTTTCATGCCAAGGGTCATGGCCTCTAACAACACCATAGGCTGGCCTTCATAATGAGACGACAGGACGAAGCAGTCACATTTCTTAAGGATTCTGAAAGGATTTTCTTGCTGGCCTGTTAAATAGACGGCACCTTGAAGATCAAGCTCTATGATTAAATCCTGAAGATCATTTTTCAACGGACCGTCACCTAAAATATACAGTCTGCTGTTTGGCTGGGTTTTGTTAAATTTCGCAAAGGCTTTGATGAGATTATCCTGCCCTTTTTCCGGCGACAGTCTTCCCATGTTCAAGAAATTAAAGTGATTCCGCGACGGCTCCGGTATAATCGATCCGCCCACTTCAATCCCAACGGTTTCAATAATGTTAAAGGATCTTTTATCAAGCCAGCCAATCAGACTCTTATTATAAGCAAATCGGCAGAAAGTACCGAGCTGGGTTCTGATCTCTTTATTAATAATAACTTTTTCACCATTGTACCGTTCTGGATGTTCAATTTCTGTTGCGCCTTCTAACCCGCAAGGCTTTGTCCAAATGCCATCGTCCTCTTTTAAGTTCACTTCCGCAATTCTTTTTACCGTTCTTTCATAAATGACACTCGTTTCCTCAATGAACGTAAAAGCCCGCTTATCGAGCCAGCCTATTTTCTTGCCGTCAACCGAGAATAAATAATAAGTTCCCTTGCGAGTTGTATTGCTTTTAATAACCGTGGCAGTTTTATTAAGAAAACCGGCTGCTTTAGACACTTTTTTGTAGCCGTGATTCGGGTAAGCTTTGCTCCAAATGGTATGATCTTCAGGGTCAGAATAACGGCAATCTTGTCTATGCCATGTTCTTTTAAGGTTCTGTTCTTAAGTCTATCTATAAATGATCTGTATTTCTTGTGGTTCCGCCTTCTCAATCTATTTTTCTCAATGTTTATTGCGGCTGATGACTCATGATATTCCCTGACCGTTTTTAACGCTGAGCTGTCTATCCAGCCAATTTGTATACCATTGATGGAAAATCTGCTGTATATGCTGTGCTGGGTTCTCGCTTCTAAATCTACATCGACCATAATGCCTTTGTAATCATGGCTGGACGATACTTTCTTAGCGTCTTCAACTTTATATGGTTTGCTCCAAATATCATTTCCTCTGGGATGATTAAGCAAGGCAAGCTTATTGACTTGTTTCTCAAAGAGAATACTGTCTGGCAATAGTTCGAATGCAGTCTTGTCAAGCCAGCCTATAATACTGTCGTTGATGCTAAATTTATAGAAGGCCGCCTTATCAGTTTGAATTTCTCTTAAAATAGTAACCTCTTGATTCAGGTAGTCTTTGGCTTGAGCCACCTGATTCACTTTGTTGTCAAGAACAGGTTTGTTCCAAATAAAATGATTTTCCGAGTAGAGGATGATTGCCCTCGACTTGAACTTTTTATTGCTTAAAATCCGGTCAGCTTCATTTTTGTTATCTGTGTCGCCCGTGTCTAATTGGTTTCGTTTTTCTTCTAAAGCCAATTCGTCACTTGTCTTGCTTTGCTGAAGTATTTTCGCCGGATTAATGGAATTCATAATATAATCGAATTTTGATTCATCCGCATACTTCGATAAATTTTTCTTATTTAATTCCATCGTTCCTTTTGATACGCTGACAAGCTTATCAAATCTATCATAGATTGAAAACAGACCGCGGAGATTAATGCGATGCGGGCGGCGGCCATTGATTGTTCTTTCACTGTCCGATAAAAGGTCATTGTGCATATAGCAAACTTTTTTCTTTGCGTTGCAGCTGACCAAGTATTTCGCCCAAAATAAACTGTAGCCGCTAAAGTCAATGACATAATCAAACTCAGAGTTGCCGAAGAAGCGTCTATGCTCTCTTTCATAGGCTTTCTCAGGATAATGTTTCTTTAATTTACCCAAAGCTCCCCGGTTATGAATTAATCTATCCTTATAAACTTCAGATAATTTGTATACCGCAAGACCATTTCGGAACAGGAATCTTACGTTTTTATTTACTTTACTTATATTATTTAATACCTCTTGCGAATTGGGCGTCTGCATGAAGCAGCTGACATCATATTTGTCATAATCGATATTGTCCATTAAGTTGATAAAGGATGAGGTAATACCGTTATTCTTCATGCCACCGGGGTAAATCAATATTTTCTCTTTATTCGCATTTAAGTTATTTATTGTGTTCAGGTCTTTTTTTCCTTTAAAAATATAATTAACGACTCTTTCGGTAACTTTGCCATCCTCATATTTTGTGAATCGTTCTTTTGCTTCGAGATAGTTCCCCTTAAACTGTTGAGTAATTTCGTCTGCATGATCAATAGCAGATGCCAGCTCATTAATGTTGTAAAGAATAGGCCCCGGCAATTCATCATTGCTTAAGTAATAGCCCCTTTGTTCACTGTAGTCATCTGCATCCCACATATAGAATAAAATAGGTTTATTTGTTACAAGAAAGTCAAAAAAGATACTGGAGTAATCAGTAACAAGGATATCTACAACACTTAATAATTCGTTCGTGTCAATATAATCCGGGACAAGAATGCCTTTTAGTTCATCAAATTTTATCGCTTCGGCATAAAGAAATGGGTGGACTTTTATTAATAAGTTATATGTATTTCCAACCTGACTGCTTAAGTATTTCATATCGGCAATGATTTGGAACATGTCATTTTTTACCCTGGATACATTCGTTCCTTTCCAGGTTGGCGCGTATAAAATGGTTTGTTTATGATGATCAATACTAAGGCCTAATCCTTTTAAATCGCTTTTAAAAGCAGCCGGATCTGTATTGAGCGTCATGTCTATTCTCGGGTAGCCTTCTTCAATAATCGTTCCGCCATATATCCCCTTAAGTTTGTAACTGTCAACGAACATACTTGTTGTATGCTCATTTGGGCTTATGAGATAATCTGTGCTTAAAAAGTTTCTGACAACGTTTTGCGAGTGCGCCGGATTGCCGGGGATATCAAATCCCATACTTTTTAACGGGGTGCCGTGCCACGTGTTAATGTAGACTTGATCCTCTTTAGGTATGAAGAAGGATTGAAAGGTAGAATTGTTAATCAGGTATTTGCTTGTTGCTAAATGTTTTAAATAAGCGACAGAGTTTCGTTTGACGAAGCTGACATTTTCCATCCCATTGTATTTTGAAATCACATTTTCTAAACTGGAGAAATCTTGAACTGACCAAATATGCTTATAATCACTGAACTCAGGGTTGTTTAATAAATATTTGAAAATGGCATATGGGCTATCTGTTAAGCTTTTGCCGTCTCTGCTTTCATAAAGAATCGTCTTATCTTCTACAGCCAATTTTTCATAGTAACTTGCATATTTATTGTTTCTTTTATGATTTTCTTTTCTTAAATAGTTGAAGATTGGTTCTTTAATAAAATTAATTTTCCTTTTTAAAATCTTCTTATTCATTTCAAGGTAACTCCCTTTAAAAATGTATCGTCTTTTGCGCATAATAAAGTGAAACTTCCATGAGTGGGGGTTTTGTTCATCCCCCACTCATGGTTAGTGAAGCTGCTTCCTGAATAAGCTTCTTGTGCTTTGCGACGAGAAGTTGGGGATGCTTCAAGTGAATAATCTACGGCGCAGGAGCACAACTTATCGGGGTGTTATCGTCCGTTATCTCCCGCCTAAACTTCATCGCTTAAACTCAAGTTTTGAGGTGGGAGTTTTACGGATGGTTGCACCGGGATAAAGTGATGGGCTTTTTGATTACAATCTTTTCTCCTGTCCAAAAATAATTGTTTAAAAAAGACTGGAAAACTGAAAAGACAAAAAATAGGAACATCCCCGCTGAAGTTTTGAACAACCTTACATTTTTTAATTGGCTCAATGTTCTTTTCCATTATATATATTTTTACATTATTCGTCTAACCCCTTTTTAATATGTTATTTGCGGGGATTAAATAACATGATGGACAAAGTTTTAAATAAATACATAAATTTTGTCCTTCATATTGTCGATGAAGGACAAGTTTACAATCATTGATCTTAATTTTGGCTTTCATGCGGCTAGTGAAGGACATTTTCCTTAGTATTATTGAAAAAAGTGTCTTTCATCACTTATGATAAGGTTTATTTTCTCCCCAGCTATATAAGCCGAAACAACCTATCATTAAAATATGTTTAATTTAACCACTTTTTTGTTGACCAAAATTCTTACTCCTCATATGTCTGTGAGCAAAATAAAAAGAACCTATTCAAGAAAAATAGGCTCCTTCTCATTATGATTGATTTAACAGTTTGTTAACCTCTTCGTCAGTCGGCATCCCGGACTGCGCGCCTAACTTAGTCACGGCAAGCGCTCCGACAGCATTGGCGTAGCGGCATGATGCTTTCAGTGATTCGCCTTTGGCGAGCTGGACGGCTAATGCACCATTAAAGGAATCGCCCGCTCCGGTTGTATCAATAACGTCCACTTTGTAGCCGGGAACATGAACTTCTTCTCCATTTTCAAAAAAGACTGTCCCTTCGCCGCCCTTTGTGACGACGAGTTTTTTCTTAAGAGCTTCCGGGTCTCCGGAATAATCTTTCATCAGCTGCTCGTATTCGTGTTCGTTAGGCGTTATGACGTCGGCATAATCGATCAATTCGTCAGGCAGCTGTTGAATCGGCGCCGGGTTAAGGATAACTTTAACACCGTGATGATGAGCGACTTCAGCCGCTTTAATAACGGTCGGCATTGGAATTTCAAGTTGCAGCAGCACAGCGTCGCTTGCAGCAATTGTCTCTTCGTATTCCTGTATTGAAGCTTCAGTGATTGCATAGTTGGCGCCTGGGACGACGATGATACTGTTGTCTCCTTCTGCCAATGTGATAGCGGCAATGCCTGTTTCTTTATCTGACAGTGTTTTGATTTTATTTGTATTGATGCCTTCTTTTTTTAAGTTGTCTGTTAGTTCGCGGCCAAATACATCATCGCCGACACAGCCAATCATCGTAACCGAACCGCCGAGACGTGCAGCAGAGACGGCTTGATTTGCACCCTTTCCGCCGGGTATCATCGAAAATCTGTCGCCAAGAATCGTTTCTCCCGCTTCCGGCCTTCTGTCCGATTCAGTCACTAAATCCATATTGATGCTTCCGATAACAGTAATTTTCGGTTGTGGCATAACTTAATCTCCTTTAAAGCGTGCTTTTTTTATACTATCAGAAAGTATATCTTAGCAACAAAGCTGCAACATGAAAAACTTCTTTGCTGCTTTGCGACGAGAAGAGATAGACTTCTCTTAATATGCAACGGCGCAGGAGCACCCCGACGCAGCTGCCAAGATAAGGTTGATAGTATCAGCGCAACAAAGCGAGTCTGCGAACGGAGTGAGTTAGTGAGACTTGTGCTCTGGAGTACTAGGCAGTTGCCTGCGCCTTTCAGGCTTGGCACCAGCCAAGTTTTCTTTATCTTTTACTATTAACCAATAATTTCTTCAAATTTTTTTCTTAATTTTTGTTTCATTTATTTTAGTTCCGGGTATAAAAAAATATAACCATTGATTGACCAACTTAGATACCCTTTTCTTTTAATTCTTCCTAAAATATTGAAACCAACCACTTTATTTTGTGGTTGGTCTTTTTTTGGGATTGTTACTTATAGTCATAATGGGGAGTGAGGTTTACTCTTTTTTATCTCCAAGGGCAAACATCATTTCTGTTTCGCAGGCGATCTCTCCGTTAACTGTCGCGATGCCTTTGCCTTTACCCATTGTGCCGCGAACACGGGTCATTTCCACTTCAAGCTTCAATTGGTCACCCGGCCTGACTTGACGTTTGAAACGGCATTTATCAATACCCGCAAAGAAAGCGAGGCGGCCGCGGTTTTCCTCTTTCTTAAGCATAGCTACCGCGCCAACCTGGGCCAACGCTTCAACGATCAAAACACCCGGCATTACTGGGTAGTCAGGAAAATGCCCATTGAAAAACGATTCATTGCCAGACACATTTTTCAAACCGACAGCCTTCTTGCCTTCCTCGACCTCAAGGATCTGGTCAATGAGTAAAAACGGATAACGGTGGGGGATAATATCTTTGATTTCGTCAATATTTAACATACTTTCTCTACCTTTCGAATTGATTTTTAATATTATGTAATACAGTGCAAAGCAACTACCTGAAAATGTCCTTGAAGCTTTGCGACAAGATCTTATATGTATTAGTTTACCTTAAGCTATTTACCAATCCCATCATTTGATCAGAAATAGATATCGCTCTCGCGTTCATTTGATAGGACCGTTCCAAGTTAACGAGGTCAGTCATTTCTTTTGATAGATCAACATTCGAAGCTTCAAGCGTCCCCTGCTTGATATCAGCACCGGCTTGTCCAACCGGATTGACCACATCATTTAAAGTATATCCTAATCCGTTCAATGGCGGCAAAGCATATAAACTTTCGCCTTTGGCTTGTAAAAGCTGAGGGTGTTTGATATCAACAACCCCAATGGTCCCCGCCTGGAACCGTCCGCCGTTAGCATGCGACCCATATATAGCGCCGTTTTTAGCAATTTTAATGTTGCGGATATCCGCCGGTACGCGAATCGGCTGATCGTTAGGCCCAAGCACATCATTGCCGTCAGAAGTTACAAGCTTCATTTGATTATTCTGGCCAGGCTGCAAATAAAATGCGCCGTTACGCGTATACATGACGGTTTGCCCGCCTTGGTTATTCTTGACGCCGATTTTGAAGAATTGCTCAGGTTTTTCCAGCGCTAAATCAAGGGCACGTCCTGTTTGCTTCATTGCGCCTTGTGTCATATTCAAATCGACGTTCCCAAGCTTGGCACCTGAACCAACACGAATACCACCAGGCGTTAAGCGGCCGTTACGGTCTTGGCCTGAAAGGTTATTGATCTGCTGGACGAGCAAGTCAGTAAATTCAGCGTCCTGTGATTTATAACCTGTCGTACTG
Organism: Scopulibacillus cellulosilyticus; assembly: GCF_042665295.1. NCBI lineage: Bacteria > Bacillati > Bacillota > Bacilli > Caryophanales > Sporolactobacillaceae > Scopulibacillus > Scopulibacillus cellulosilyticus. The sequence goes on along the minus strand of NZ_JBHTCO010000007.1, from coordinate 27,629 downwards.
GCATTAGCCATATTATTGGATATTAAATCTATTTTATTCTGTAATTGACCCATAGTTACTGCGGAAGTCATGAGTGACCGATCCATGGCTTTGCCTCCTAAGTGATACAATATATTGTTGTCAGCTTTGCGTTTTCTTTTAAGAAGGAACCACAATCAAAAAGTGGTTCCTCTAAAACACGAATGCTCTTTAACTATTTTTCACATAAAGCTCCATTAATTTTATTTACTACACTTTTTAACCATTCCAGAGGGGTTAATCCAATGGCTGGGAAATATATTTCCGTATTCGCTTCAATAAATTCTTCTTTTTCCTTATTGCTTAGATTGTCATTTAAAAAGTCTGTTAAAAAGTCTAATGTAAATTGAAGAGCTTCATTATTACATTCAGAAATATACTCCTCTAACGCTTCTTCAGGTGATTCGATATCTTGGTGAAAGTTTGCACCTAGAAAGTTTTCGGTTTCATAAAGAAAATTATTTTCTTCAATCATCTCTAATCTCCTTACTTGATTGGATATCCTGTTAACACAAATTTATCATTATCTAACTTTTTTAATACAATAATTGCATTTGTTGCATCTTCAAGAATTTTACCATCTCTTTTTACTGTTCTGCCAATAACACTCTTACCATAATATTTTAATATAAGTTTTGGAGTCTTAGAGTAGTTTATCCAGTTTTCTATAAGCTTTTTATTTTTTTCATTATTTAAAGTTTCGCTTACTACCTTTTCAGCAATAGATCGATTTGTAAAAGATGAAGATCCTTTTATTCTAGGATTATTTTTTAAACGGTTTAATAGTTCTTTATCTGTTTTCCCTACATGTCTTTCTAGTAAATGTCCCCCTTTTGATTCATGAGCCGCTAGTCCGCCTCCCGGAGATAGAGGACTTGATTCACCAACTTCACACTTTTTCTTTTCTCCAATACTTTTATTTCCAATCCAATGATTTTCTTGACTCGTCCTTTTATTAGATAAAATATTCCCCATATTATTTTCTTTATTCCTTAAAGAAAATAATTGCTTTAAGTCTTTTGCAGTACCAAACTCAATAAACTTATGTTCTGTCGAAGTAATCACTAAACCCTTCGGAAACAACGGCATATTTTTAATAGACTCGGCAGCATCTTTAAATCTATTTGTCAGTGCTAATGGAGCATTTTTCACAACATTGTACGAGCTCTTAAACATATTCCCGACAACTCTTGGATGTGCCGCATTAACCATGCCTTTAAAGCCTTTAATCGTTTGATCGCTGACTTTTAATGCTTTTGAACCTTTTATAACGACCTTAGCCCCTACTCCAACAACCTTTGCGGGAGTGAAATTAAGGGCTGTCCATCCAAGTGCTTTCATGTGATCCCAAGCACTCAGTTTTTCACCGGTTACCGGGTCATACTCAGAGTAAGTTCGAACAAGGTCATTAACGCCGACAACTTCTTTTAGAAAACCGCCGAATTTTCCTAAAGATCCCTCATCAGCGTTCCTGAATTTGGCTTCTGTTCTTTTAACTATGCCTTGAGCATCGTCCATTTGGCTTTGAAAGTGTTCTATTTTTTGTACTAGACTGTGATAGAGGGAACCGCTATAGGTACTGTTTATCCCCGGGTGTGTCATCTCAACAGCGCTGTAATTCCATTTTAATGTTCTTAAGACATGATCGCACTCATCTTTCAGTTGTCCAAGTTCGGAAGCCAAAGACTCTAATTTATCGGGATCAACTTTAATGTGACTCATGGGCTTTCTCCCGCTTTTCAATGTCATGAGCTTTTTGGCGCAGCCTTCTTGCCTCTTGGTGGAGCTGGTCGATGAGTTCTTGTCCTAAGTTTTGTGCCGTAAACTGACTTATAGATGATTCATTCATGATACTGTTATAAGAATGTTTACTTTTGCTTTCCCAATCTTGTGCAAGAGAAGGTAACCGGGAATCCTTACGATGAGCTGTACTGCAAAATGATTCCATAGCCTCCTGCACTTTTCCAATATACCATTCAACAACCTCTGCTTGAGCCAGCAGCTTTTCTTTTTCAATAAAGTCAAACAAACGATCACCGCCTGCAGCTAAAATTATCCATAACAATTATACTATTATTTTCCGCCTAGAATGAATGAGGCTATTGGACTACGATAAGTTCTTCATTTATAAACGCTGATTTTTGAATCAGAGGTGATTGGAAATTTCACAATATAAATGCTAGGCAGACATTTAGCTGTAAATTTGCTATTGTATAATAGTAGATAGATATTTCAAACTTTTATTGAAAGATGAAAAGAGAGGTGCTTAAGTCGGATGAATATAGATACAGCGAAAACAAATGCTGCTCCATTTCGCGCGGATCATGTAGGCAGCCTTCTTCGTCCACAGGTTTTAAAGGATGCAAGAGAACAATATCAGCAAGGCAAAATTTCTAAACAGGAACTGCGTTCAATTGAAGATAGAGAAATCGTAAAGGCTGTTGAGAAGCAAAAAGAAGTCGGCCTTAGCGCAGTGACAGATGGTGAATTCCGCAGAAAATGGTGGCACTTAGATTTTATTAAAGATTTAGAAGGGATTCGCGTTTATGAATTTGATGCATCCGGGTTATTCCAAGGCGCCATGAAAAAGGCAACGGCCTATACGGTTGATTCTAAATTAAAGTTCCCTGAAGGCCACCCGTTTTTAGAGGATTTTAAATATCTAAAAAGCGTCGCTGGAGAACATCTTGCCAAATTTACGATTCCTGGACCTAATATGATTTTTTATTCGGGCATAGTCAATAGCCAACAATATTGGGACAACCCGCCATATGCATCACTTGATGAGGCTGCACAAGATATCGTCAAAGTCTATCAGGATGCCATTCAAGCCTTTTATGATGCCGGTTGCCGTTATTTACAACTAGATGATACGAGTTGGGGCGCGTTATTCAGTGATGATTTTAGAGAAAAAATCAAAACAAAAGGGTTTGACCCTGACGAATTGATCAAAAAATTCGCAGATATAACCATTGAAGCTGTTGCCAATAAACCGGAAGACATGGCCGTTACCCTTCATATTTGCCGGGGAAACTTCAAATCTTCTTGGTTGTATCAAGGCGGATACGAGCCTATAGCGGAGGAATTGTTTTCCCGTGTTAATGTCGATGCTTTCTTCTTAGAGTTTGACAGCGAAAATGCAGGAGATTTTACACCATTACGGTTCATAAAGGATCAAAAGGTTGTTTTAGGATTGATTACTTCCAAGACTGCTGAACTAGAAGACAAAGAAGAGATTAAAAAGCGTGTAGCTGAAGCGGAAAAATATGTGAATATCGAACAGCTTTGTTTAAGCCCGCAATGCGGATTCGCGTCTACTGAAGAGGGAAATACAATTACTGATCAAGATCAATGGAAGAAGCTAGGGCTTGTTGTTGACATTGCAAATGAAATTTGGGATTAGTTGCAGATTTTTCTTAATCTTTTAATTGATTTGCTATACATTAAGGTTAATTATCTAACATTATTATTAAAAATAGTAAGGCTAATGTTAAAAGACTGTAAAATAACGATTCACATTAATCCAGACAGTCTCACGAATAATATTAATAACATCGCCAAAATAAACTTTTCTATCATCTCTCTCAATGATTATCAGCTAGAAAAGTTCCTTTCATGATGTAAGGGACCTGGTACTTATAATATCAGGTCTCCTTTTTTTATGAGAAATGGCTACAAATTTGAATTAATCCTCGATCTCCCACTGCGGATTCCAAACGACTTCCCACAAATGACCATCTGGATCTTGGAAATGGCCAGAGTATCCGCCCCAAAAAGTGTCGTGCGCCGGATCAGTGATTATAGCTCCGGCCTATTTTGCCTGTTCCATTACCATATCAACCTCTTCTTTACCGCTCACATTGTGTCCAATAGTAAATTCGGTAGAACTTGATGCGGCTAGAGGAACCTTTGCCTCATGAGCGATATCTTTGCGATTCCAAATGGCAAGTTTTAAGCCGGCTTGCAGGTCGAAAAAGGCTACGGCACCATGCTCAAATTCTTTGCCAATGATACCTTCAGTCGGAAGACCCAATCCGTCACGGTAAAATTCTAACGACCTTGCCAAATCATCTACACCTAACGTCAAGACTGTCATCCGCGGTTTCATAGAATGATAGTGCCTCCTCATAATTTATTAACCTTGTCCAGTTAATAATACTTACCAAAGTTTACATTTAATAACCCTCCAATGCTGGAGGGTTATTTATATTAAAATTCGATCAAACCATAAAGGTGAATCATCATCGATTTAAAGTAGTATGGAAAATTGTTTATTCCCTAGGCTTTTTGGTATTGCAGTACTTTCAAAAAGTTTGAAATGGTAGTGAAGTGCATTGTTTCATGGACGGTCGCAAAGTTAAATACCTCTCCAAATGTTTCGAATTTCAGCGGTCCCAGTTCAAGAGGCGGATCCATTTGTTTATCGAATGCGCTGGAAGGTATATCGGAAAAATCAGAAAGCTGTCTAGATAAGATTTGAATAAGTTCTTCTTTGGTCGGAGGTATGTCATTCCAATCGGATGGTTTGGTTCCCGGTTTAAATAATCGTGCGTAGCTTTCCGGAAGATTTGATTCAACCGGTAAACCTAATGAAACAAAATAATCATTTGAAGCGGCAATATGACCGACATTCCATCTAATCGTATTGTTGAATTGATCGGGTTGAACGTCAAACAACTCCTCAGGAATCGATTGAACCTGCTGAATAACCATTTGGCGAACATATTTAGCCGTACTTAACAATGCATTTGACATTAACAGAATCCCCTCCATTTATCTTTCCGGAAAATTTAAACAACTTACTAAGCAATTATATCCGGCTTCTAAGAATATATCAACCACTATTATGATCAGTTTTTATTATGCGGGAATTATTGGGGCTTGAGGGTAAATTAAAGGGTTAATTTTTGCCTTACTTTATTAAATTAGCCGCCACAACTGGCGGCTGATTCATTCTTCAATGGTAAGATTCATTGTTAGATCTAACCTAATCTTCCAACCTCGTTAACAGCCTTGTCCATACTGCGGTCATAGGCCTGCAGCACTTTTTGATTGGCTTCAAACGAGCGGTATGTTGACATTAAGTCTGTCATTTCTTGTTCAATAGGGACATTTGAACGTTCGAGAGCGCCTTGCTTTAACTTAAATTGAATATTTGGATTGTTATTAGCTGATGGCAGCGCTTTGCCATTTTCTGTTCGGAACAGGGACGCCCCCTCTTTAACGAGACGGTTAGGGTCAGCCGCATAGGATACGCCTAATTGTGCAACTGGGCGGCTGTTAATAAGGATGCGCCCATCGTCCAACATTTGAAAGTTGTCAGTTGCAAGCTTAATTCTTTTTCCATTAGGATCAAGGGCGTATGCACCGTCATCTGTGACGAGATAGCCTTGTCCATTAAGTGAAAAATGACCGTTACGTGTATATTTGACGCTGTTGGATGTTTCAACAGGGAAGAATAATGCGCCTTTACGTCCGGTATAAGGATTGACAGGAACGTTAGACCCAACGAATGCAATATCTGTTTTTTTATCAGTTTCTTTAATCGGCCCTTGAGCAAAGTTTGGTATCGCTTCTTGCATGTAGACACCCGTTGATAATGCACCGACCTGATTGCCGGCGGATGGGTCACCGCCAAGACGGCTCAACAGCATATTAGGAAAACTTTTTAGTGACGCTTGGTCCGTTTTATAACCGGGCGTATTGGCATTCGCGATATTGTTCGTGATCATTTGCTGGCGGCGGTTTTGGGCGATCATTCCGGCAGCCGCAGTATAAAATCCCCTAAGCATGGCGATTCCCCCTTTTTTAAAGAAAGCCTGGCCGGTACCAAGCCTATTGGTAAAGGCAACTGAAAATATGCTGTCGCTTGAAAAATGTCTTAGCAACTTTGCGACGAGCTTTGGTTACATTCTTTGATTGGCATTGCTTATGTATATAAAATTGGTCTCTCCAACGAATCTGCATCATCGTTGCCAATTGATCATTGTAGTGGAAAAAGATAAGATGACCATTAAAGTCAATCTTATCTTTTATCCTGATTTATATAAGTTTCTAGCCCAGCCTGCGGCGTTTTGACAGTTTGTCTAAGTGCTCAAGCATGAGACCTGTACCTTTAGCAACGCAGGACATCGGCTCTTCCGCAACAACAACAGGAACTTTTAATTCATCTGCCATCAACTGATCTATGCCATGCAACAGGGCACCGCCGCCTGTTAAGATAACACCGCGGTCAATGATGTCCGCAGCAAGCTCAGGCGGTGTTCTTTCCAAAACGCCTCTAGCCGCTCGAGTAATGTTTGAAATCGGCTCTTCCAGCGCTTTTTGGATTTCATCTGTTTGTACCGTTAGCGATTTCGGCAAGCCGTAAATCATGTCTCTTCCGCGAATCGTGATTTCTTCATTTCGGGAGCCTGGGTAGACGGTGGCAATACTTTTCTTTATTTCCTCAGCTGTTCTTTCGCCTATTAACAGCTTGTACGTTTTTTTAATATAATTAAGGATTTCATGGTCAAAATTATCTCCGGCAATTTTGATGGACGTGGCGGTGACGATATCACCCATGGACAATACAGCAATATCAGTTGTACCACCGCCAATGTCAATAACCATGTTGCCGCTTGGTTGAAAAATGTCCATCCCTGCGCCGACAGCGGCGACTTTCGGTTCTTCTTCCAAGAAGATTTGTTTGCCGCCGCTTTTTTCGGCTGCTTCTCGTATCGCCTTTTGCTCAACGGATGTAATATTCGTTGGTGTACAAATAAGAATTCTTGGTTTGGACAGATATCCTTTGACGTTAATTTTATCAAGAAAATGGCTGAGCATCATTTCCGTAATATCAAAATCCGCAATGACGCCTTCACGAAGCGGCCTGATTGCAACAATGTTGCCGGGTGTACGCCCTACCATTTGCCTAGCCTCTTCACCAACAGCTAAAGCCCTTTTTGTATTAGTATCTATAGCTACGACCGAGGGTTCATTAAGGACAATTCCTTGTCCTTTTACATAAATTAGAACATTAGCCGTTCCAAGGTCTATTCCTATATCCCTAGAAAACATGCATTATCCTCCCTGTTTCAAACTTCAACATGATTCGTGTTTTTTCGATTTTAACCATCTCTATATTTTAACATAGAAATTTTCAAACAGGGAGTGTTTTCTTTAAAAATATGGAATTTATTACAGCTGAAATAACCATCTTTTTGTGATGAATTTCGAATGATTTAGGGCCGGTATTTCCTGATTTCTTATTAAATTTTCACACCATCTTGTTCGGTATCTTTGCGATACTTGAGACGCGTGGCTTCCCCGCCGCGAAGATGCCGTATGGACTTATGATAATCGAGAACATCCTTGACTTCATTTGCGAGTTCCGGGTTAATTAACGGCAACCTTTCAGTTAAATCTTTATGCACGGTGCTTTTCGAGACACCGAACTCCTTTGCGATCACTCGCACTGTCTTTTTTGTCTCCACGATATGCTTGCCAATCTTGATTGTTCGCTCTTTGATGTAATCGTGCACACCACTCGCCTCCCAAAAATAATAAGACATGCGAAATGAGACATTGAGTGACGGTGTCAAGGCACACGCTGGACCAATCCAATGGCGGCCCTACCCCATCATGCTCACCTCAAACCCCTCTTTGTGGTTTTGTAACATTTTATTAAAGCGCTATAGGTTATATGCCTAAAAGTCAAGGAGGACAAGGGTTTTTGCGGAGTTTTTTAAATTTATCGATATTTTCTCGTGATGTCATTGAAGATTTTATGTGGTTAATGTAAAAAATGTGACGTGAAAAATGACGTCAAATCACAATCATAAATATAAAAAAGGAGCCGTCATAAGCTCCTTTGTTTCCTATTACGCCAAGAAAATTGCACCATACCCTAACGCTGCTACAATCACAAAGGCGGGGTGAATTTTCATTTTTTCCAATAATAAATAGCCAATAACAACTAAGGCAAGCGACTGGAGCCATCCAGTTTGATGATAGGACGTTGCAAAAAAGTCATATGCCATAACGCCCAGCAGCACAGCAATCGTCGGCCTGATCAGCAGCGTCAACTGCTTGACCTTCGGAGAATCTTTGTACTTATAAAGCAATTTAAATAAAATCAGCATAAGAATAATTGATGGCGCAACCGTTGCTGTAATACCTATAAGAGCGCCAAGGACGCCGGCGACGTCATAACCGATATAACCGGCCATTTTTGTTGAAATCGCCCCCGGAAGCGAGTTGCCAAGGGCAAGCACTTTACTAAATTCTCCGACATTTAACCAATGAAACCGGCTGACAACTTCATTTTCAATAAGGGGAATGGTCGCGGGACCGCCGCCGTAGCCAATGATGTTGGCTATAAAAAAGGCCCAGAAAATTTTAAGATATATCAACCGGTACCCCTCCCCTTTTCTTTCTCTTCAGACGATTTCCTGGACGGTTTGATAAGGACATAGAGGATGAGTGCGACAATGATAATCGCCGGGTGAATATGAATGAATTGCATAAGTACGAGGCTTACAGCCGCTAAAATAATACTTGCCAGCCAGCCTAAGCCGTCTTTTGCTTTTTGGAAAAACTGCAATGTCAGTGTCAGCAGCATAACGCCGACAATCGGAATAACGGCCTTTGTCATGCCTTGCACCCATGGTTTGTTCTGAAATGTTGATAAAAAAGCCAGAAGAACGATCATAAGAAAAGCCGTCGGTATAACCGAGGCGATAATTGCAGCGATCATTCCCGGCCATTTGGCAACGCGCCATCCGACATAACCGCACATTTTAGTTAAAATCGGCCCGGGCAATGTATTCGCTAAGGCGAGAATATCCCCAAATTCATCGTCATCCATCCATTTATATTTTTCAACAACTTCCTTTTGAACCAAAGGTATAGATGAAGGTCCCCCTCCAAAACCAAGCATCCCGACCCGAAAAGAAGCGAGTGAAAGATTGACTACCTCTCCCATTTAATCAAATCCCTTTTAAAAGCTCTAATTTTATACATATTGGAAATATTCAATCCAATATTATAATTATCTTACGGAAAATGTCCCTTCGTCAAACTTAATTAAGTTACAATAGAAAATAATTGCTGGAAGGATCTTTTTTCATGCGACCAGCCATTGGAATGCAGGCTTTCTCCTTTTATGTGCGACTTTTCCGCTTTTATGTGCGACTTTTCACTCAAAAAACCCTTTTCAAAGGGTTTTTTGAGTATCGGTTATTACCACGCAGCTACATTGCCGTCTGTTCGTGATTCTGAACCGCCTGTTAGTACGCCGGTTTCCGGGTTTCTCCAGATTATTTGTCCTTTTCCAAAGGTGTTCGGTTCCAGGGCATATTGAATATTGTGTCCTTTTGCCGCTAATGCCTGGGCAATATGATGGGGAAATGTCGATTCAATCTTGACGGTCTTTCCTTCCATCCATTGCCATCGCGGTGCATCCAATGCCGCTTGCGGATGTAGGTTGAAGTCTATTGTGTTCATTATCATTTGCAAATGTCCTTGTGGCTGCATAAATCCTCCCATGACGCCGAACGGACCAATCGGGGTGCCATCTTTAGTTAAAAACCCCGGGATAATCGTGTTATACGGTTTCTTCCCTGGAGCAAGGCAATTATCATGTCTGGGATCGAGGGAGAAATTACATCCCCTGTTTTGCAACGCTATTCCGGTACCTGGAATAACAACGCCGGAGCCAAACCGCATATAATTGCTTTGGATAAAGGAAACCATGTTTCCCTCGCCATCGGCGGTTGCTAAGTAAACGGTGCCGCCTTTAGGGGGCTGACCGTGTACCGGATCCAATGCTTTATCATTAATCAGTTTTCTTCTTTCTTCGGCATAGGATTCGGATAAAAGCGATTGGACTGTATGTTTCATATGCTTTTGCTCAGCAATATACTTCTTACCATCAGCGAAAGCAAGTTTAATAGCTTCAATTTGTTTATGGTAAGTGTCTATGCTTTCTTTTTCGGTAAATTCATAGCCTTTAAGAATATTAAGAGCCATTAATGCGACGATGCCTTGTGCGTTAGGGGGAATTTCCCAGACATCATAGCCGCGGTAGTTGACTGAAACCGGATCCACCCATTCCGGATGATAATCGGCTAAGTCTTCCGGGCGTAAAAATCCGTGATGTTTCTCTATAAAGTCACATATCGTCTTGGCAAGTTCTCCTCTATAAAAAGCTTCGCCGTCAGTTTCGGCAATCGCTCTTAATGTTTCGGCATGACCGGGAGAGGACCACATTTCACCTGCTTCTGGCGGATGGCCATTTACGGTAAACGTATCAAACCACGGCTTAGCCAGATCGTGATCTAAATTCTTTTTAAATTTATCGTATGATATTTTCCAGAATCGCGCGGTGACGGGGGAAACAGGAAAGCCGTCTTCAGCATAGCCGATAGCTGGCTGCAGGACATCTTTCAATGGCAACCGCCCAAATCGTCTTGAACATTCCCCCCAAGCAGCCGGCGCGCCCGGCACCGTTATCGGTTCAACGCCAAATAAAGGCATTTTATCAAATCCGCGTTTTTTTAACGCCTCAATAGATATAGATTGAGGGGCTGGTCCGCTGCCATTTAAACCATGCAGTTTGCCGTCCATCCAAATTAACGCGAAAGCATCTCCGCCTATGCCATTAAACGTTGGTTCGACTACAGTTAAGCATGCCGCAGCGGCAATAGCTGCATCAACAGCGTTCCCGCCTTTTTTTAAAATGCCGAGCCCCGCCTGCGCTGCAAGTGTTTGCGAGGTTGCAACCATACCCTTATGGCCAAAAACTGGCATTCTCTTCGACGTATACGGCTGGTAATCCGGATCAAAGTGTAACATAGCGCTGCATCTCCTTTATAGGATCTATTGGGACCAAAAGAATAAAGTGAAACTTCCATTAGTGGGAGTTTTGTTCATCCCACTAATGGTTAGTTGAACAAATCGGGGTGTTAGCGAAGCCACTGCTTGAATAACCCCCTTGTAATTTGCGACGAGCTTTGCTATAACTTCTTTGAAATATCATCGCGCAGGAGCACCTCCGTTAACTCCCGCCTAAACTTCAGCGTTTAAACTCAAGTTTTTTAGGCGGGAGTTTTACGGACGATTGCTCCGGGATAAATATACCGTGGAAAAGTGACATATATTAACGTTTTCAAAAGGCTAACGTATTTCAAAAGTTCTGATAATATTGATTATAAATTTAGAAGATAAAAAAAACAATTGCTTTTGGATAAGCAATTGTCCCATAGTTTTATAATATTCTATGTTTGTATAAATCCATTTAAAGATTAATTCCTTAAGATCACTGCTGGCCCTTATCTACAATACTGCATCGCGGTTGCAGTCTTTGGAGTATACATAAGACAATTTTTCCCTGCCGACAGCATAGCAAGCTTGCAGACAATACGGACCCATATAAATATAATCACCTTTTTTCACTGGAATCCACTTGTTGTCCAAATTGTACATCCCTTCACCCGACAATAGGTAAGCGCCGTGTTCTTGCACATGAGTTTCAATAAATGGATGGCATGCGGCAGGATCAAAAGTCAAAATATGAAAATTCATATCGAAACCTAAATCATCAGTCGGCAAAAGGTCTTTTAGATTAACATTTTCCATATCGTCATAGATTTGTCCTTCTATGTCATTCGTGTTGCCTGATACAATATACGGCTTGTGCCCTTCAAGCGGACGATATTTTTGTTTATAAAGGAAACATCTTGAATCGCCGTCCGCTAAGTTTTCCAAATACATTTTTTCACCTGGCGGGCAATATAAATAGCCGCCTTCTGTAAGATTAAAAGATTCACTATCTGTTGAAGCCTTTATTTGGCCTTCCAAGCAATACACAAAGGTTTCTACGCCTTCATAGCCGAATCCTTGAGTATTCATTCCGCCTTTATGCATGGTCACGATATAATCGACGAAGCTTGCTCCTAATTTAGGGGAACCTAAAATAGTTATATCACAATTTTCAAAGCCAGGAATGACATTTTTGACTAAGCCTTCCGGTGTAATCAGTGCAAATTTTCCATGTTGGATAATTGAACGGTTTGACAGCAAATCTTGCGGATAGCCCATAAACTATCTCTCCTTTTTATTGTTTTTTTATCTTATACTTTCATACAATATTGTCCGGCCTTATGATCCCTCTATACTGCAAAAGGATCTTTTTGGTCGTAGGCATTATTGTGAATAGTATCTGAAATAAGGTATTCATAGACGTCATCAACGATTTCAATGCCGTTCTCTTGATACTCCTTCTCTCTTTCAGCACTTCGTTGGCCCGGATAAGAAACTTTATCAAATCCCGGTGCCGGCTTGATATTATTTAAGTCCTCCATTGTTTGGGAGATACCACTCATAAATCCGCTTAAACCCGTAAAGAATGCCGGGTTGATGACTATGTGAAGCTGGCCCAGATTTCGGTATTCCGAAAGATCGTGATACATCGAAGAAACTTTGCTGCCAAAGGGCAATCCCAGGAGAATCCCTGATAAAATGTCAACCATCATCATGAGCCCGTATCCTTTAGGTCCGGCAATTGGCAGCAGCGCTTTAACATCGAATGGGTCTGTTGTCGGTTCTCCATTTTCATCAACAGCCCAAGTATCCGGTATCTTTTCATTCTTCGATCTGGCATGAAGGATTTTTCCCCAAGCCTGTACAGTTGTTGCCATATCAAATTGTATGAATTTATCATCGTTGCCTGGCGCAGCGAAAGCAATCGGGTTTGTGCCATAGTAAGGTTCAGCACCGCCATATGGAACAACCATCGGATCCGATTGACAGACTGAGATGCCGACAAGTTTCTCACTTGCTGCTTGTTGAACAAAATAAGAAAGCGCTCCGCTATGACTGATTCTTCTGACACCAACCGCTGCAATGCCATTTTCTTTGGCTATTTTAATGGCTTCATCCATTGCTAACTTTGCCGCTACATGACCCGCTCCGTTATCTCCGTCGAATGTAGCCGTACATGGTCCTGTTTTCTCAAATTTAAAGTTAGGCTTTGTATTTATTCCGCCCTTTGCAATCCGTTCGGCGTAATATTCCACCCTCATCGCGCCATGGGAATGAATACCCCTTGCATCAGCATGGACGAGAACATCCGCCACCATTTCCGCATGCCTTTCAATCAGACCGGCTTTATGCAGCTTGGTCTTCATGATTTCTTTTAGCTCCTCTTTCTGTATTCGCAAACTTAACACTCCTTACTCGTAAATTCCATCTCTTGACTGAATATCATAATTGCAACTCTGTACGCCAATGCTTATCCTTAACGTAGACGTGAGACAACCTATTCTAAAGAACTGCTATCCATTAATATTTAATTGGCTTTTGAATCCTTCTTCATATAAACTTCCGCTGATTGCTGTTTTTCTTTTGATAAGCCATAATGATCCCATGAAAAAAAGTTTTCTAATATAAGTGCGAGCAAAATTCCAACGAGCAGTCCATTGCTTATTATCGGCCGAATCATATTCGGAAGCGTATCAAATGTTGAAGCGGGTAATGTCATGATAATGATGCCTACAAATATTGGAATGGCTGACCGATAGACATTAACAGTGTTAAGCCTCACCTGCTTAAAAAATTGAAATGATGAATTCAACAGTTGTAAATAGGAAACAAATAGTACGGCGCTTCCTACGCTTAAAGGCAGTAACGAGAAAAAATGTCCAATTGGCGGAATAACCCCCATAATGACAAACATCAATCCGCCAATAATGAGCGGCATTCTTTTTAAGATTTGCGTTTGATTTAAAAACCCGATTGACGACACATAAGGTGCGAAAGGAACGAGGCCAAAAAAGCCTGAGATACCAACAAAAAGTCCGGAAATAGACAATGACAATCGATATTGTTTCTTGGTTGTTTTTGTTTGGTACATGTCTTCTGTCCCTTTTAATGCCCCAAACGTATTTGCTAAATTAAGCAGACCGGTAATAACAGCCGTAATAATAATCCCTATATTCCAGGCCGGTTTGCCAAGCGGGAAAAAATGAATGTGAAACGCTGCTTCTCCCGATGAGCTCTTGGAATGAAAAATGATGGTATAAAGGATCCACCCGACGATAATGCCGATCAAAAGCGCATAACGCGCGATATAGCCAGGCGCCTTGACACTTATCACCATAACAATGATGGCAATAACAATTGACAACAGCGTCACCGGTAAATTCATCGCAGCCTTGCCGGCATGATTTCCAAAAGGAAGTCCGAACATCCCTTTTAAAAAAATACGAATTAAATTCGCTCCAAAAAGAAACATGAAAACACCCATGACAGCGGGATTAAAGAATTTAGACAAGTACTGCCCGGTTCCAGTTAACCCAATGATGATTGTCAACATACCGGAAATTATAATCCCAACCGCTAAGCTGCCGCCTAATGTTTCAAGGGAAATGCCTTGTGCTGCAGCTGTTGAACAAAGGGTTAAAATCACACCCCACCAAAGACCTGACTGACCTTCCATTATTGCTCGTCTGTGGCCGATCACAGCTTGCAGCATACAGGCAATCCCGACAGTAATAAACGAAAATTGCAGAAGGAAAATGATTTTTCCTTGCGACAGGTGAAATGCTGCGCCAATGGTAATCGGTATAACCACCGTATTGGCAAAAATAAAGAAAAGCCATTGTAATCCTGATATCCAGTTGCTTGCTTTCAATAACTCCTTCATACGATCACCGCCCTCTATAACTTTACTCAAGTAAAATATAGCAAAAGAATCTGTGATGTGTCTTGAAAAAACAGCCTATAGAGGATTTTATATAGGATCGTTTTAAGCGTGAAGCCTAATACCTCCAGTATGTTGCTTGCCGCCGGTCATGTTTTCTGAAATAATCGTTCCGCTCTCACCGCGCAGCGCTTTATCCACTTTCTCTAATGAACAGATAATGGAGGTGGAACTGGCGCGCTTAGCAAAGTTCAATGCAGATTCCACTTTCGGGCCCATGCTGCCTTTAGAAAAGTGTCCGGCATTCATGTAGCTTTCAAGCTCTTTAACAGTCAATTTTTCCAAAGACTTTTGATCCGGTTTGCCGAAGTTGATAAAGACATTGTCAACGTCGGTTAAGATCATAAAAATATCTGCGTTAACTTCCTCAGCCAATTTATAGCCGCTCCGGTCTTTGTCAATAACAGCTTCGATGCCTTCATAAGTGCCGTCTTCTTTCCTGATGACAGGTATTCCGCCCCCGCCGCAGCAAACGACAATATGACCCGCTTCAGTAAGATCTTTGATAGCCTGCGCCTCGAGAATTTTAATCGGTTTTGGCGATGGTACCACCCTGCGCCAGCCGCGGTTTGCGTCTTCTTTCATATTCCAGTTTCTTTCGTCGGCAAGCGCTTTTGCTTCCTCCTCAGAATAGAAGGCGCCGATCGGTTTAGAAGGATCTTTAAAATCCTCGTCATCTTTTGAAACTTGTACTCTTGTTAATAGATTAACGACAGATGTTTCATGACCCAGCCGTTTGAGTTCATTTAACAGTGATTGGACCATCATATAACCAATAAAACCTTGTGACTCGCCATTTAAAACATCCATTGGCATCGGCGGTACAACTTCCTCGGCCTCTTCATTTTGGCGAAGGATATTGCCGACTTGCGGCCCATTGCCGTGAGTAATGACAAGTTTGTACCCTTCTGTCACCAGCTTAGCAAGAAACTTACAGCTCGTTTTAACATTATTTAATTGATTTTCATATGTGCCTTCTTGCTTTGATTGCAGAATCGCATTTCCGCCTAAGGCGACGACAACTGTTTTACTCATTTGTTACCCCCTATGATACATTGACATCCTATTAAAATCCCAATCATCGTATCCGTACTTGAGGTATGCCCCACTTTCTTTAATTCTCTGACTGATTGATAGATGTCATCTTGATCATCTCTTAAAAGAGACTGGCAGACATTTGTCACATGTGAAGCAAATTTTTGCTGTACGGCATACCACAAATATTCAAAACTGATTTGTGTTGTTCTCTCTAACCCGTACAATTTTAAATAATCATATAATGTATTCTTGAACGCTTCAGGACATCTCCCTGAAGCGGTTAACATAGCCAGTGCACCGACAAGCAAATCATCTCCGCTTGGTGTCAGTCCCTTTCCCCTGCCCAGCCAAAACGTTATAAGCGTTTCGCCCTTAACATCTGAATATCCGGATAAAAAAGCCTTTAAATCATTTAAAGTTTTCAGGACAGGACTGGCCGCCATCCATGGGGAAAAGGAAAAAACAGCTTCAACTAACGCGTCAGTATCCTCTTCGAAACCCGCTTCCCATTCTTCCTCCAGCATTATGGCAACAGCTGTGCTTATGTTTCTTTTTAAAATGGCTTTATCAAAAACACAAGCTGGAAGAAAAGGATCAAATTTTTTAGATTCATAAAGTGAAACGGATTCACCCGTTCCTGGAAAAATAAGCTGCATTTGATCTCTTTGCCAATGAACTTCATTCGTTACTCTAATCGTTTCAAGCAATGACATGAGATCATATTTGCTCAGCCCGATGCCATAGGGCACTCGTCCATTAGAGGCGCTGCCGATATGAACCAAACGATTGTTAAACCGGACATTAAAACTATGATCGAAAACGCTGTGCACCGTTCCGTCAGGATGTTCGCTTAATACACAAGAGACGTCTCGGCTTGAAAAAAGGGCTTTTTTATTCATTTTTACTCTGCGGTGACACCGTATTTTTCAGCAAGGGCCTCCAATGCTTTTTCAAAACAAGCAAGAGGGACACGAACCGTACCAGCGCCAATTTGGCCAATACCTGCTGTTTTATGGGCAATACCGGTATTAATCACTGGTGTAATACCTGTTTCAACAACTTTTCGAATATCAATTCCGAGGCAAGCGCCTTGGAAATCCCAGGTCGGTATTGAAAGGTTCGGGTTATTATCAATGCAGATTTCCCGCATTTCGTCACTGATACTAAGCGCATCGCCAAATCCGCCTGTGCCGACAAAACGCGTGACACCTGGGGCCGCAATCATTGCCATACCGCCGACGCCGTATGTTTCCGTAATCGCGCTGTCGCCCATGTCAGGGTTAGCCTCATTTGCGCTGTAGCCGCTGAAGTATAGGCCGTCCGGTGTATTAACAGGCGCTGTAAACCATTGGTCGCCCAAGCCGCTGACTTTAATGCCAAACTCATATCCGTTTCTAGAAAGGGCTGTAACAATGCTTCCTTCCTCAATGGTTCTCGCGGAATCCATTGTCACTTTAGCGGTGGCCATCATAATGTTTAAGAAAAATTGATCCGTGTCAGCCAAAAACTTCGTTACTTCCTGCAATTGTTGCTCCGGGAGATTTGCCGTAAGCAGATAAGGCACGATATCCTTTAAAAAAAGCGCTGATGCTGCAATGTTCCGTTGATGAAATTCATCGCCCATTGTGATTGCTTTGGCAACGATAACATTAATATTAAGCCCGCCGTCAATTTGCTTAAGCGCTTTCGAGAGAGCCGGCCCCAAAACATCTCTCATCCATTTGAGACGATGAATGACTTCCTCTCCGTATGCGCCAAATCGCAGAACCTTTCCAATACCTTCATTCAGATTGCAATAGGCGCGTTTCCCATCAACTTTGTTTTCGACAATAAGAACGGGCATGCTGGCTGAGGTGATACCGCCCATAGGACCGACAGCATTGACCGAGTGGCAAGGCATAAATTTTACTTCTCCGCTTTCAAGCATTCTTTTTGCCTCATCCTCGCCGGCTGCCCAACCTTCAAACAGCGCCGCACCGATACATGAACCTTGCATTGGATCGGTCATATTTTCCCATTTTAAAGGCGGTCCCGCATGTAATAAAACTTTTCCGTCGAGCTCAGGTATCACATCTTTTGCCGGAACAACATCCAACAAAAAGGGCTGTGCTTCAATAACCTTTTGTACCACTGCTTTATTTGCTTCATCTATGGATTGGTAATTCATAAAATACGCCTCCTTATTCCCTCTTGCGTTATTTTAACTTCTCAAGAATTCTAGCTAATCGTTTATTACCGCCGGCAATTGGCGCCCATTGATATTGAACGACCTGCCCGCCGTTTTCCTGAATTGTTTCAGCGAAGCCTTTTAAGCCGACATTAATGACACGCGGTTTACCTGAAATAAGTTCCTTAACAGCATCAGATTCAGACGTTGCAGCGATTTCAGTGTATGCTTTTGCTGTACTGTCGGAAGCATTCAGATATTTTATAATATCAACCGCAAGACGTGTCGCTTGAGCGTTGCTTTTAGCAACAATCGCACCTGCTTCTTCAAGCGTTTTAACCTGGTTCTCATAGACTTGAGGGTCGCCTTGTGTACCTGTAACAGAAGCGATGAAGATGAGTGCTTTATTATTGGCTTCAGCTCGTTCTTTAGCTTCCTTTATAACCGGTGCAAAAACCCCCGCCATATCTTCGTGACCGCCGTAGCCGACAACATTATCAAGCAGAATGACAGCTGTTTCCGGGTTGGCCGCGGCTTCTTTAACAATATCGACACGCAATGACGGATCTATCATCGGGTGAGCGCGTCCTTGTGTATAAGCATCATCGCCTAAATCGATAATTTCGGTGCCTTCATGTTTTAACATGATGCCTTCCGGATGATCGGCAGCCGGATCAATATGAAAGGCTTCTTCAACAATCATCGCTGCTTCTAGAGCCAGCGTCCCTCCGCAGTAATACCCTTTAATATAACGCTGCTCAGGGTTGAATTTTATTTTCTTGACATCATCATGATGAATGATCCGATTAAGGCCGCTGTTTTCGGCTAATTCAAGGGCTTTTAAAGCTGTATCTTCGAGTGTCCAGGCATAATGGACGTTATCATGATCTTCATGCGGCTTTTCTCCCATAAAAACCGCAACCACCGGCTTCCCCAGATTTTTAAATACTCCGACAACTTTATCGCGAACTTCAGGCGCTGGCGGCTTAGAAACAAACGCTATGACATCTGTTTCGGGGTCTGAGGCAAGCGCCTCCAAACCGCGAATGGCCGTTATCGCTCCAACATCAGCTGACAGGTCGCGGCCGCCGGTGCCGATTGCATGCGAGATACCCCCGCCCCGTCTTGAAATGATCGATGTAATTTCTTGAATACCTGTCCCCGAAGCGCCGACAATCCCAATATTGCCTTTCTCAATCACGTTGGCAAAGGCAATTGGTACTTCATGAAGAATGCCTGTACCGCAGTCAGGACCCATGACGATAAGCCCCTTCGCCTGGGCTTTTAGTTTTAATTGCACTTCGTCTTCCAGACTGACGTTGTCGCTGAACAAAAAGACATTAAGATCGCGGTCAAGCGCTTTGTTCGTTTCAGAAGCCGCATGTTCTCCGGCAATTGAAATAACCGCTAAATTAGCATTCGGCATTTTGTTTTGAGACATTTCCCACGTACGGGTGACCGGGATGGCACTTTGTTGTGATTGCGTCGATTGGTTATTGATGAACTCGTCAACACCTTTCACAACATTTTCGACAACACTTTCGTCGCCGGTATCAACAACAATGCAAAGATCATTAGGACTGGCATCTTCTAATTCGCTGGTATAAAGCCCTGAATTTTTAAAAATATCCTTATTGGCAGGCGTGCCCATCATAACTGATACTTGATTGACACCCTCTGCTTGTGACAAGTGATTCGTTAATAGCATCAGGTTAACGGAGTCCTGGTACATGTTTTTTTTGACCACTGTATAAAGCACATTTTTTCACTCCCAAATCTATTTTTAGGCGTCCTTAAATTCTTTTAATACTTTGTTTTTCGGCAACACTGCTAAGTTATTTCAAACCCTGCCGGAAAGAAAGTCTTGCCGGCAGAGTACTTTGTCACTAGATTAAGACTGGTTCACTGCTATTTTCATAGACTCTTAATGCTGTTTGTAAAGCTTCTCCCCGGTTAACCTTAGCGCCGTATTTAATTAATGCTGCCTCCAGCGCCCCAAGAACTTTAAGGATATTTTCTTTGCGGCAGCTGTAACCCATTGAACCAATTCTCAAAATTTGCCCTTTTAGCGGTCCAAAAGTCGTCGCGATTTCAACACCGAAATCGTTGATTAAAGTGCCGCGTATCGCCTCATCCTTAATGCCCTCAGGAACTTTGATACACGTAACGTTGGTCATCTTATGCGCTTTATCACCGTATAACTCAACGCCCATTGCTTCTAAACCGTCAACGAGGGCCTTTTCGTGTAATTGATGCCGCTTAAGACGTGCTTCCAGCCCTTCCTCTTTGATGATCCGCAGACCTTCACGAAGCCCATAAAGCATTGTTGTTGCTTCAGTATGATGATTGAGATGATCCGGTCCCCAATAATCTTGAATTTGACTTAAATCAAGGTAGTTGCTCTGAATTCTTCTGCTGTTATTTGAAGATCCTCCAGAAAGACCCCGTTCAACTTTTTTCCGCGCCAACAAAATTTTTTCAATCCGGTCATTGTAGGTTAGCGGCGCCATACCCGATGGAACGCCTATACTTTTTTGCGTTCCGGCAATGACGGCATCCAGCCACCACTCATCGGTTCTGACGTCCACACCCGCCAGTGTCGCTACGGCATCAACGGCAATCAGCACATCATTTTCGCGGCAAAAGCGGCCTATTTCTTCAAGAGGCTGCAAACGGCCTGTGGATGTTTCGCCATGGACAATAACAACCAGCTTTGGATTAACCTTTTTGATTTCGTTAATGACTTCTTCCGGTTCAAAAATCTGCCCCCACTCTTTTTCCACTGTGCAGACTTCGGCACCGCAGCGGCTTGCGATTTCCTGAAGCAAGTAGCCAAAACGGCCAAAGATGGGAATAAGCACTTTATCACCCGGTTCAATGACACTGCATAATACAGCTTCCAAACCGGCCCTGGATGTACCGTCAACTGGAAAGGCCCATTTATTCTCCGTTTGAAAAACATATTTTAGTAAATCCATTGTTTCATTCATAAGTTCTAAGAATCTGGGATCGAATTGTCCAAGAATCGGTGTCGTCATTGCTCTTAGAACACGCGGGTCTACTTCAACCGGTCCAGGTGTCATAATTGTTCTCAAAGGTGCATTCAAATCAGTATAACCCACTTATATCCCCTCCTTGGAATAACCTAATTTGTATAATGCGCCAATCAGTGCCTTAACTCCCTCAGCCAGATCCCGAGGTTCTGTATATTCATCCGGATTATGACTTATACCGTTATGGCTTGGTACGAAAATCATCGCTGTCGGTACCACTTGAGCAAAATTTTGCGCATCGTGGCCTGCACCGCTGTGCATTAATTTGTAATTCAATTTGTTTTCAATACACTGTTCTTTAATGATATTAACGACCTTTTGATCCATCGGTACAGGATCGGCGTCCATCCACATGTCAATATCAATGCCGACACCAAGAGAACTTGCAATATCCCGCATTTTTGCGGTCATTTCTTCGGAAAATTTCGTTAGGACCGACCTTCTCGTGTGTCTAATATCCACTGTAAAAACAGCCTTTCCCGGGACAACATTAACTGTATTGGGTTCAAGAATCATCTTGCCGACAGTTGCCACTAATGGATCGCCGTATGATAACGCCAAATCATTCATTTCATGTATCATCCGGCATGCTGCATTCATGGCATCTTTACGGTAGCCCATTGGCGTTGTACCGGCATGATTCGCTTGACCGTTTATTTCAATGGTAAAACGCTTTTGACCGGCGATATGCTGGACTATGCCAATTGGAATTCCTTCTGTTTCCAAGACATTGCCCTGTTCAACATGCAGCTCAATAAAGGCTTTTAAATCATCACGAATTTTCCCCGGGTTTTTCTTATAATCACACCCGGCCTGGTGCATGGCTTCTTCAAAAAGAATGCCGTCAAAATCTCTCAGGTCTTTGACATCATCCTTTTCCACTTTTCCGACAATATTATTTGAACCCCAGAAAGTATAAGGAAATCGGCTGCCTTCCTCTTCAGCCATTGAAACGACCTCAATATTGCGGAGGGGCTGACCATACTTTGCTTTCAAATATTTAATGGCAATAAAACCGGCGACGATACCATATTGTCCATCGTACAAACCGCCGTTCTTAACTGTATCGACATGAGAACCGGTAAGAATTGTTTCATCTTTAAAAGTCGATCCTTCAAGTCTTCCGAATAAATTCCCGACTTCGTCCTTCTGAACGATTAATCCCTCGTCCTTAAACAATTGTGCAAGTGATTCTTGGGCATCGACCCATTCCTGACTATATAAAAGCCTTGATACTCCGCCATCGGGATCACTGCCGAATCCGCCAAGCCATTTAAGTGTTTTTACAGTTTCTTCTTCCAAGTTGGTGTAAACTTCAGTATTCATTCAGCTGCTCCTCTCACTTCTTATTAGATGTTTAATAGCGAAATTTATAGTAAATTGTTTGAAATTCAGCTTTTATGTTCAGCTTTTCAGACGGCATGCACTTCCCCTTATACCATCTGCGATATTATGGACCTTATATCACCGAAAAAGTTCTCAGTCATCCGGCATCATTTACTTCTTGTATATATAATAGAGATTCTCATCTCTTAAAATGTAAGGTTAATTACTGATCAAAGGGTTTCCCTTATTTACACTTTTCTGTACAATTGATTATTAACTATAAGTCTAATTGTTCATGATCTTAAAGTCATTGTTTAATATAGATAAAATTAATTTTGCCTTTTATGCATGATAGACATAAAATAAGGATAGAAAAGCAGAAAAGGATGATTTGAGGAGTTTTTACATGAAAACCGTTAATGATTTGTTTATATTAGACACGTTGAAGGCTTGTAAAATCCTTGCCGGCCATCAGGGTTTAGATAGAACAGTTACATTTGTTAATATTTCTGACACACCGGATGTTAACCTTTTTTTAGAAAAGCATCATTTGCTTTTAACGACTGGTTACGGATTTAAAGATAACAGCAAACGATTTTGCCAATTAATTGAAGAAATGAACAATAAATCGTGTGCAGGCATTATTATCAAACTGAAGCGTTTCCATAATGAATTGCCTGAGGACGTCAAATTGCTTGCGGATGATTTATCCTTGCCGATCATTGAATTACCGTTGGATTTTACCTTAGGTGAGGTTTCTCAGCAAATATTAAATTACTTAAATAATGATAAAGCCGAAGAGCTGTTTTACGCGATTCATGTTCATCAAAAATTCTCAGAAATGATGATGAAGGAATATAGTGTCAGTTCACTCGTAGAACAGCTTGGTTATTTTTTGGACAGGCCGTCTATGCTGTTGAATCATCGCGGCGAGCCTTTAGCTCTCTCTCAAGACTTCAGAAGGGATTCAATGAAGGAACTTAAGGAAATGATTTTAAATAAAGTCGGTGATCATTTAGAAGAAGCACGCAGCGGTACCTCATTTGAACCCTTTATTGTAAAAAATCAGCCCGAACGATCGATTACAACTTTTCCTGTAGTTACCAAACACCAAACTGCCAGCATTTTGGTCATTGTTGATGCTGCTAAACTGCCTTATCCGGCCTCAAAATTGGCTATTGAGCAAGCTTCAAATGTTATTTCTTTTACATTAATTAAAGAACAGGCGATCCAGGAAAATGCCAAACAATTTAAAAATAACTTTTTTGCTGATTTGATTGATGGAAGAATAACTTCAGAAGAGGAGATTTCGAGTGTCGGAGGTTATTACGGGCTGGAAAAAGACAGGCATTATTTTTGCGTTGCCTGCCAATTAGATGCAGAAAATGATATAAACGGCTATGCCATACAAGAAGATGAAAGAAGCAAGCTTCATAATGCTGTTTATGATTTTCTTGAAGATGAACTTGCTCAAACTGAGATAAATGGCATTTTATTTACAAAGGAAAAATATTATGTCATGCTTCTTCAATTTCCAAAAAATCATTCAGAAGCAAAAAACAGAATATCAGCCTTCTTAAAACGTGTGCAGGAAAACTCATTGGACAATCCGCTGTCATTTGGTGTCAGCAGCCATGTCCAATCGGTTAATAATATACCGACAGCCTACACCGAAGCTATTGATACCATTAAACATGGCTATGAGATAAATAAAGGTCTGTTTATTCAACATTATAAAATAAAAGAAATGAAAGAGCTCTTGCTGATGATCCCTAATAAACATTTAAAGGAGTTTTGCGAAAATACGCTTCGTGAGCTTGCCTTTCCAAAATCAAAAGAGGATTTTGAACTATTAAAGACGCTGGAAATTTTTCTTAATGTTCAGGGAGAAATATCTGAGACAGCAAGAAAAATGTTTATTCACCGTAATACGGTTAAATACCGGATTAATAAATGTGAATCAATGATGGACTGTTCGCTCCAGGATCCTGAAGATACTTTACGCATCCGGGTAGCCCTTTTGATTATGTCGCTTTTATGAATGGTGTTAGTTTTAAAGAAAACTTGGCTGGTGACAAGCCTTAAGGCGCAGACAATTGCACTTATACTATCAACCTTATCTTGGCGGCTACGCCGGATCTGCATCCATGTTTCCAAGATATACTTTCTGATAGTACATAGAAAAGGAGCCCTATTTTACGGGGCTCCTTAAATATTTACTTTCTTGCACTTTACCAAGGATTTATTTCCTGTCAATGATTAATCAAGATAATCATAACCGGGCGTTGTAAGGAATTCAGCAAATTCGTCATCCTTCGTTAATCTAGTGAACAACTCACTCGCCTCTTTAAACTTACCGCTGTTAAACGTATCCTCTCCGAGCGCATCTTTAATTTTTTGTAATTCTTCATCCCGAATTTGTTCATACAAATTAAAAGTGATCTTTCTTCCATCATTAAGTACACCTTTTGGATGACGAATCCATTGCCATATTTGGGCACGGGATATCTCGGCAGTCGCCGCATCCTCCATCAGATGGTTGATCGGAGCGGCGCCATTTCCGCGGAACCAAGAAGCAATATATTGAATACCTACGCTGACGTTTGTACGGATACCTTCCTCTGTGATCGTTCCCTCCGGTTTTTGAAGAAGGTCTTTCGCGGTGACACGGACATCTTCACGTTTTTTACCAATCTGGTTAGGCTGCGGCATGATTTTATTAAATACTTCCATAACAACAGGGACAAGGCCCGGATGTGCAACCCATGAACCATCGTGGCCATTCTTGGCTTCCCGTGTTTTATCTTCAATCACTTTGTTAAACGCTTCTTCATTGAGCTCCGGGTTATTTTTAACTGGAATTTGTGCTGCCATACCGCCCATCGCCGGCGCATTGCGGCGATGACACGTTTTAACCGTCAATAACGCATAAGCATTCATAAAAGGGACAGTCATTGTTACTTGCCCGCGGTCAGGCAAAATCAAGTCAGGCACATTGCGAAGACGTTTAAGATAGTTGAAAATATAATCCCATCGTCCGCAATTTAAACCAGCGGAATGTTCCCGTAACTCGTACAAAATTTCATCCATCTCAAACGCAGCCGGCAGCGTTTCAATGAGAACCGTTACTTTAATTGTACCTTGAGGAATGCCTAATTCATCTTGTGCAAATACAAATACATCATTCAACAATCTTGCTTCAAGATGGCTTTCCATTTTTGGAAAGTAAAAGTATGGTCCCGATCCCTTATTAATCAGTGTTTTTGCATTGTGAAAGAAATACAATCCAAAGTCAAGCAACGATCCTGATACCGGCTCACCATCAATAAGAATATGCTTTTCTTCCATATGCCATCCGCGCGGGCGGGGAATTAATGTTGCCGTTTTATCATTTAACTGATATTTTTTGCCGCTTTTAGAATCAGTAAATGAAATATTTTTATTAATAGCATCACGTAAGTTAACTTGCCCGCCAATGATATTATCCCAAGTCGGCGATGTCGCATCCTCAAAATCTGCCATAAACAACTTCGCCCCTGAGTTCAAGGCATTAATAACCATTTTTCTATCCACCGGTCCTGTGATTTCAACACGACGGTCTTGTAAATCTTCAGGAAGCGGCGCTATTGTCCAAGAACCGTTACGAATGTCTTCCGTTTCAGGCAGAAAATCAGGAAGCTTGCCATTATCAATTTCTTTTTGGCGCAATTGTCTTCTTTGTAAAAGTTCTTTGCGCCTGTCATTGAAATTCCTATGAAGTTTTTTTATAAAATTAAGAGCCTCTGGCGTTAAAATTTCTGCATATTCAGACGTCATATGAGCTTTTATTTCTATATCGTTCGATGATTCAAATTTTTCTGCGGACACTTTTAAAAATCTCCTTTCCTGGTTATCTGTAAATTTCGTTTTCTGTTAATTCAAAAACCGCTGTTAAACTTGCTGATGTGTTTTTGGCTAAGTGCTCCAAATAACCTTGGCATGCATACGGATATTGAGGAGTTGCTATGATATGGCCTGTATAAGGAATATCGTTAATGGCCTTTATCAAAACCGGCCAATTCGTATCTCCTTCAAGAATAGGAACAAAATCGCCTGCCTTTATCCGGTAATCCTTTAAATGCATTGCGACAATACGGTCTCCCAACAAAGAAATAAATTGTTCAGAATATCCCGTTACCAAAGCATTGCCATTATCAAAATATGCCTTAAGGGAAGGATGGCCAATTTCATCAATAAACCGGGTAAACTCAAAAGCACTTGGCAAAAACTTATTGCAAACATTTTCAATAGCTATTATAACATTATACGACGATGCTTTTTGAGCCAAACGGCTTAAGGATTCCTGAGCCAAGCTGTATGACTTCTCATAACTTGTCTCCGGAGTGACTGTACCGGGAACAAGCTGTATGACTTCAGTTCCCATCTCAGCCGCCACTTCAATCATATGTAAGGCTATCTCTTCCCCCTGTTCACGAAGCTTGCTGTCTTCCGAGGAGAGCGCATAATGATTAAGCAATCCTGTTGTAAGAGAATAGACTTTCAAACCAAATTCTTCAGCCATCTGAGCCACCTGTCTTGCTTCAGACGGTATGGTATTAAGCGTAAGATCCCCTTCTGATTCCCGAATATTGAGCTCAACACCATTAAATCCTGCATTCTTTGCTTCAGAAAGGAACTTTTGAGTACCCCATTCCGGGATAAAAACAGCATCACTAAGTCCTTTTTTCATTATTATACAACACCTCCAAACAGTCATAACACCAAAAGCATATCATCAATTAATTCAAAATTCAACAAATTTTTGATTAAGTTGAACAATTATTTGTGCAATATCACTAAAGTCTTTTTTGTTTAAACTTTATATTGGCTGTTTAAATATTATTTAAAGGGTGTATTTAATATTTTTAAACACAAAAAAAAAAGACAGGCATCAATACCTGTCTCTTTAAAAAATGTGCCTGGCAACGTCCTACTCTCACAGGGGGAAGCCCCCAATTACCATCGGCGCTGAAGAGCTTAACGACCGTGTTCGGGATGGGAACGGGTGTGACCTCTTCGCCATTGCTACCAGACTATTGGTTTGTTATTAACGACAAACCTTTATTTAGTTGAAGATTGAACCTTCAAAACCAGTAGCGAATATAAGACATGTTGTAATTTGGTTAAGTCCTCGACCGATTAGTATCTGTCAGCTTCACGTGTTACCACGCTTCCACCTCAGACCTATCAACCTCATCATCTATAAGGGGTCTTACTGATTTAACATCATGGGAAATCTCATCTT
>NZ_JBHTCO010000006.1:0-579 GCF_042665295.1 Scopulibacillus cellulosilyticus | reverse complement strand
TTTCCTTTTCGCTCGCCGCTACTCGGGAAATCGCATTTGCTTTCTCTTCCTCCGGGTACTTAGATGTTTCAGTTCCCCGGGTCTGCCTGCCATATCCTATGGATTCAGATATGACTCCTGCCCGTTAAGGGCAGGGGGTTCCCCCATTCGGAAATCTCCGGATCAAAGCTTACTTACAGCTCCCCGAAGCATATCGGTGTTCGTCCCGTCCTTCATCGGCTCCTAGTGCCAAGGCATCCACCGTACGCTCTTCATAACTTAACCATTCGGTTTGTGATAATCTGCGGCCTTCTTCGTCAACTTCGTTCATCATCATCCTCATGTACGTACCTTGTACACTCCGGTGATGATTCACTGTGTTTCCTCGAATGCCTTGATTCTGACAAACCTCTTTTAAACTTGTGATAACCATTCGGTTTTGACAAGTCTTTTGAGCTTCGTTGGTTTGTATTTACAAACCAATCGAGATGCATCTTGTCTATATATTCGCTATCCAGTTTTCAAGGTTCAATGAAGGATTGTTCCTTCAAAACCAAACAAAAGTGCCAAGCTAAGCTAAGGTCATCATATATTCCTTAG